>NZ_JAHLQZ010000049.1:0-26755 GCF_018919505.1 Citrobacter sp. S55_ASV_140 | reverse complement strand
CAAACAAAAAATGAGCGATACCTGACATTTGGGCAGAAAATTGGATGATAGTTTACCAGATTTTGTGACCTTTGTGGTGAGTCGATTCTTGAAATGGGAAAAAAGAGGTGGCAATCAGCGGATTACCGTGGTTCAAGGGAGAGAAATAGTGATAAAAAAACCCGCCGAAGCGGGTTTTTTCGCAAATTGTTGTCTGCCAAAGCAGAAAGCAATTAACGTTTGGAGAACTGCGGACGACGACGTGCTTTACGCAGACCGACTTTCTTACGTTCAACCTGACGAGCATCACGGGTAACGAAGCCAGCTTTACGCAGTTCGCCACGCAGGGATTCGTCGTACTCCATCAGAGCGCGGGTGATACCGTGACGGATCGCACCAGCCTGACCAGAGATACCACCACCTTTAACAGTGATGTACAGATCCAGTTTCTCAACCATGTCGACCAGTTCCAGCGGCTGACGAACTACCATGCGGGCAGTTTCACGACCGAAGTACTGTTCCAGAGAACGTTGGTTGATTACGATTTTACCGTTGCCCGGTTTGATGAAAACGCGAGCTGCGGAACTTTTGCGGCGACCAGTGCCGTAGTATTGATTTTCAGCCATTGCCTATAATCCCGATTAGATGTCAAGAACTTGCGGTTGCTGTGCCGCGTGGTTGTGCTCGTTGCCAGCGTAAACTTTCAGTTTACGGAACATAGCACGACCCAGAGGGCCTTTTGGCAGCATGCCTTTAACCGCGATTTCAAGCACACGCTCAGGACGACGAGCGATCATCTCTTCAAAGGTCGCTTGCTTGATACCACCGATGTGGCCGGTGTGGTGATAGTACACTTTGTCAGTACGCTTGTTGCCAGTTACAGCAACTTTGTCAGCGTTCAGAACGATGATGTAATCACCGGTATCTACGTGCGGAGTGTATTCCGCTTTGTGCTTACCGCGCAGGCGCAGAGCCAGTTCGGAAGCCAGACGACCCAGAGTCTTACCGGTCGCGTCAACAACATACCAGTCGCGTTTTACGGTTTCTGGTTTAGCTGTAAAAGTTTTCATTAAAAGCTTACCCAAATAAATAAGTTACACGTAGGTGTTCACCCAAACGTTTTAGTCAGTTGAGGTTCACACGACAAAGTCCGGCAAACCTACCCCTTCGAATAGCCTATGCCGGCGAGAAAGTTTTGGGAAAAAACTCTCTTGTAACGTGGGGTCGCAAGATTATAGAGAAGTCAGGGTCAAAGATCGACCCCTTTATGTGATTTGCGGCAGGTTTAACCGGCTAAATGTTCCCGCTTCAGGTACTCCTCGCTTTGCATCTCCTGCAAACGCGACAAACAACGCTGAAATTCAAACTTCAGACGCTCGCCCTGGTAGATCTCATATAAGGGAGATGCCGCACTCACCACCAGCTTGACGTGGCGTTCGTAGAACTCATCCACCAGCGCGATAAAGCGCCGCGCTTCGCTTTCCATCAGCATCGTCATGACCGGCACATCAAACAACAGCACCGTGTGGAACAGACGCGACAGCGCAATATAGTCATGCTGACTGCGAGCATCGACGCAGAGCGTGGTGAATGACACAGCCAGCGTTTGGTTTTCTACGGCCAGCGTCTGCATCGGACGATGGTTAATCTCCAGCGTCGGCGCATGTTCACCTTGGGTTCCCGCTAATGCCAGCCACAGCTTATCCATCTGCTGGCGGGTTTCATCATTCAGTGGCGACAACCACAAATGCGCCTGCGTTAAGGTGCGCAGACGATAATCGACGCCGGCATCGACATTCATGATGTCACAATGCTGCTTGATGGCATCAATGGCAGGAAGAAAACGCGTGCGTTGCAAACCGTTACGATACAGTTCGTCAGGCGGAATATTCGAGGTCGCCACCAGCGTGATGCCTCGGGCAAACAGCGCCTTCATTAAGCCGCCAAGCAGCATGGCGTCGGTGATATCAGAAACAAAAAATTCGTCAAAGCACAGCACGTCCGTTTCGGCCTTAAAGCGGTCGGCAATGATTTCCAGCGGATCGCTATGCCCCTGCAGGGCGGTAAGCTCTTCATGGACGCGCAGCATAAAACGGTGAAAGTGCAAACGCTGTTTACGCCCCCCCGGCAGACTATGGTAGAACAGATCCATCAGCCAGGTCTTTCCACGTCCGACTCCGCCCCACATATACAAACCACGCACCGGCAGGTTGGTCGGCGACTCACGCTTGCCCAGCAATTTGCCAAACCGCGCCATCAGACCACTCTCCTGCGGCGCAGGTCGAGCTGGCGTCGTTAGCGCCTGGAAAATGGTTTCCAGTCGATTCGCGGCTTCTTGTTGTACGCTGTCGGGCTGATGAGTGCCCTCTTTAAGGGCTTGCTGGTAACGCGATGTCGGGGAAAGGCTTTGCATGATGTTATTGTTATTCCTTGAGAATCGATGTGCCGTCGCTCACGGTTGACGAAAAAAAGGCCGTTCTACATTACGTGATATAAACACGGGATTCCACTTCTACGGGATTAGCGGTTATAGTGGCATAATCAGGCGCAGGCATGGAGCCTAAAGCCAACACCCTACGGAAACACAAGACAACGGGAGATGTTCATGACCTGGGAATATGCGCTAATTGGGTTAGTCGTCGGTATCATTATTGGTGCTGTAGCCATGCGTTTTGGTAATCGTAAATTACGCCAACAGCAGGCATTGCAGTACGAACTGGAAAAAAATAAAGCTGAGCTGGAAGAGTACCGCGAAGAGCTGGTGAGCCACTTTGCCCGCAGCGCTGAATTGCTGGATAACATGGCGGACGATTATCGTCAGATCTACCAGCATATGGCGAAAAGCTCGAGCAACCTGCTGCCAGGTATGTCGCCGGAAAACAACCCGTTCCGTAATCGTCTGGCAGAGTCCGAAGCTGGCAACGATCAGGCGCCGGTTCAGATGCCGCGTGACTATTCTGAAGGGGCCTCCGGCCTGCTGCGTAGTGGCGCAAAGCGCGACTAAACGCACATCATTAAGAAATTTATTGGGCGCAGTAATTGCGCCCTCCGCTTCTCTTCCCGTCCCAGCTATTATTTAGTCGTTAGCCTCATTGTGACCAAACCGAAAATTCAATAACATCAAACTGTTTTGAATCATCTTCCGTTTACTCAAGGTACGAGAGCAGGATCCATGAAAAAACAAACCCAGCTGTTGAGTGCATTAGCGTTAAGTGTCGGGTTAACTCTCTCGGCGCCATTCCCGGCCGTTGCGTCGATTCCCGGCCAGGTTCCCGGTCAGGCTGCGCTTCCCAGCCTCGCCCCGATGCTGGAGAAAGTGTTACCTGCCGTGGTGAGCGTTAGGGTCGAAGGCACCGCTGTCCAAGGACAGAAAGTCCCGGAAGAGTTTAAAAAGTTTTTTGGTGATGAGCTTCCCGACCAACCTTCACAACCTTTTGAAGGGCTGGGCTCAGGGGTCATCATTGATGCCGCAAAAGGCTACGTCCTGACCAATAACCACGTCATTAATCAGGCGCAAAAAATCAGCGTTCAGCTTAACGATGGCCGAGAGTTCGAGGCGAAGCTGATCGGCAGTGACGATCAGAGCGATATCGCCCTGCTGCAAATTCAACACCCCAGTAACCTGACGCAAATCGCCATTGCCGACTCCGACAAACTCCGCGTGGGTGATTTCGCGGTAGCCGTGGGTAACCCGTTCGGTCTCGGGCAAACCGCCACTTCCGGCATTGTATCGGCGTTGGGTCGCAGCGGTCTGAACCTGGAGGGTCTGGAAAACTTTATTCAGACCGACGCCTCTATCAACCGGGGAAACTCCGGCGGCGCGTTACTTAACCTCAACGGTGAGTTGATTGGCATTAACACCGCGATTCTGGCGCCCGGCGGCGGCAGCATCGGCATTGGCTTTGCGATTCCGAGCAACATGGCGCGCACGCTGGCGCAACAGTTGATGCAGTTTGGCGAAATCAAACGCGGTCTGTTAGGGATTAAAGGTACCGAAATGACCGCCGACATCGCCAAAGCGTTCAATCTGAATGTGCAACGCGGCGCGTTTGTCAGCGAGGTTCTGCCTAACTCAGGTTCTGCCAAGGCGGGGGTGAAATCCGGTGACGTCATTACCAGTCTCAACGATAAACCACTCAGCAGCTTTGCCGAACTGCGTTCACGCATTGCGACAACTGAACCAGGAACCAAGGTCAAACTGGGGCTACTGCGTAACGGTAAACCGCTGGAGGTTGAAGTCACCCTTGATACCAGCACGTCATCGTCCGCCAGCGCGGAAATGATCGCCCCTGCGTTGCAAGGCGCTACGCTCAGCGATGGTCAGTTAAAAGATGGCACCAAAGGCATCAAAATTGATAACGTTGAAAAAAGTAGCCCAGCCGCGCAGGCCGGTCTGCATAAAGATGACGTTATCATTGGCGTTAACCGCGATCGCGTAAACTCGATTGCCGAAATGCGTAAGGTGCTGGAAACGAAGCCGTCGATCATTGCTCTGCAAGTGGTTCGCGGTAACGAGAGTATTTACCTGCTCCTGCGTTAACGCATTAAACCGGACATCCCCTCCCCGTGTGATGTCCGGTAAACTCGTGATATGCTGCTGCCGTTCCCTTTTTTAATGACGCCGCCATCATGTTTGTGAAGCTTTTACGTTCGGTCGCGATTGGTTTAATCGTCGGCGCCATTCTGCTGGCGGCGATGCCCTCTCTGCGCAAAATTAATACTCTTACCACACCGCAGTTCGACAGTGCAGATGAAACGCCCGCCAGCTATAACCCAGCGGTTCGCCGTGCTGCACCTGCCGTCGTTAACGTTTATAACCGCAGTATGAACAGCACTGCGCATAACCAGCTTGAGATCCGTACGCTCGGCTCAGGCGTTATCATGGATCAGCGCGGCTATATCATTACCAATAAGCACGTCATTAATGATGCTGACCAAATCATCGTCGCATTACAGGATGGACGTGTATTTGAAGCGCTGCTCGTGGGCTCTGATACGTTAACCGACCTTGCGGTGCTGAAAATCAATGCGACTGGCGGACTGCCGACCATCCCCATTAATAACAAGCGCGTGCCGCACATTGGCGATGTGGTGCTCGCCATCGGTAACCCGTACAACCTTGGGCAAACCATTACCCAGGGGATCATTAGCGCCACCGGCCGTATTGGGCTAAACCCGACAGGACGCCAAAACTTCCTGCAAACGGATGCCTCCATCAACCACGGTAACTCCGGCGGTGCGCTGGTCAACTCATTGGGTGAACTGATGGGCATTAATACGCTGTCATTTGATAAGAGTAACGACGGCGAAACCCCGGAAGGTATTGGCTTTGCCATTCCGTTTCAGTTGGCAACCAAAATTATGGATAAGCTGATTCGTGATGGGCGCGTGA
Organism: Citrobacter sp. S55_ASV_140; assembly: GCF_018919505.1. NCBI lineage: Bacteria > Pseudomonadati > Pseudomonadota > Gammaproteobacteria > Enterobacterales > Enterobacteriaceae > Citrobacter > Citrobacter sp. S55_ASV_140. Next base: position 21,384 of record NZ_JAHLQZ010000049.1, on the reverse strand, counting down.
TTCGCGGCTATATCGGCATCAGCGGTCGTGAAATTGCGCCACTGCACGCGCAAGGCAGCGGGATGGATCAAATTCAGGGGATAGTGGTTAACGAAGTGGCTCCGGACGGTCCGGCAGCCCAGGCAGGTATTCAGGTCAACGATCTGATCATTTCGGTCAATAATAAACCGGCAGTATCCGCTCTTGAGACCATGGATCAGGTGGCCGAAATTCGCCCAGGTTCGGTCATCTCCGTGGTCGTGATGCGCGATGACAAACAGCTGACGCTGCAGGTGACGATTCAGGAATACCCGGCCACCAACTAACGTCACGTCCTGGCTGCTTACTTACCATGAAAAACCGGAGCACATTGGCTCCGGTTTTTATTAGGCGATATCGTCGAGAGTTAGCACGTAATGCCTGATAGCGCGCAGCTTTCAGGCCTACAAATACACGCTGGCCTCTCTTCGCGTTACTTAACGAATTCTTCGCCCAGAGTGATATCTTTCTTCAGCGTGTCCAGCATGCCTTCCAGCGCGCTTTGCTCAAACGCGCTCAGCTTACCGATGGACTGACGCTCTTCTACGCCGTTTTTGCCCAGCAGCAACGGCTGAGAGAAGAAGCGAGCATACTGGCCGTCGCCTTCAACGTAAGCACATTCAACCACGCCTTTTTCGCCGCTCAGTGCGCGAACCAGTGACAGGCCGAAACGTGCTGCGGCCTGACCCATAGACAGGGTAGCAGATCCGCCACCGGCTTTAGCTTCCACAACTTCAGTACCCGCGTTCTGGATACGTTTGGTCAGGTCAGCCGCTTCTTGCTCGGTGAAGCTCACGCCAGGAATTTGTGACAGCAATGGCAGAATGGTCACGCCAGAGTGGCCGCCAATAACCGGGACTTCAACGTCGCCAGGCTGTTTGCCTTTCAGTTCCGCAACAAAGGTATTGGAGCGGATAATGTCCAGCGTGGTCACGCCAAACAGTTTGTTCTTATCGTATACGCCTGCTTTTTTCAGCACTTCTGCAGCGATAGCAACGGTCGTGTTTACCGGGTTGGTGATAATACCGATACATGCTTTCGGACAGGTTTTAGCAACCTGCTGCACCAGGTTCTTCACGATACCGGCGTTGACGTTGAACAGGTCGGAACGATCCATACCCGGTTTACGCGCGACGCCCGCAGAGATCAGTACCACATCAGCACCTTCCAGTGCAGGGGTAGCGTCTTCGCCGCTGAAGCCTTTGATTTTCACAGCAGTAGGGATATGGCTCAAATCAACGGCCACACCAGGCGTTACTGGAGCGATGTCATACAGGGAGAGTTCTGAACCTGAAGGCAGTTGGGTTTTTAACAGTAATGCTAGCGCCTGACCGATACCACCAGCAGCGCCGAGGACTGCAACTTTCATCCTAAACTCCTTATTATATTGATAAGCAAAGTGTCTATTGCTCCGCGGCGGCGACCTTAATTCACAAATCCAACGAATACAACAACCACGCGTCAAGAATGCGTAGTCACGCAAATTTGGCTTTTATGCATTTAACTTACGTAAAATAAAACCTAAGTTACGTAATTCAAAACCACCCGCACAGTAGAGCAACTTTCCAACAGGTGCTGACAATATACCCTACCCACCTCTCAAAACAACATCAATTTGATAACAATTAATTTACTTTTAACCTTATTTGTGAGCCGTGACACAGGCATGTTTCTTGATAACGAAATTTGATAAAATTCCGCTCTTTCATAACATTATTTCAGCCTTTACCAGGGCAGACCGTTTGCATAAAAATTCATCTGTATGCACAATAATGTTGATTCTACCGCCATATTACGGGTGACTTATGCGAAGCTCGGCAAAACAAGAAGAATTAGTGAAGGCGTTTAAAGCGCTACTTAAAGAAGAAAAGTTCAGCTCTCAGGGCGAAATCGTCCTCGCCTTGCAGGATCAGGGCTTTGATAATATCAATCAGTCCAAGGTTTCACGCATGCTGACCAAGTTTGGCGCCGTGCGTACACGCAATGCGAAAATGGAAATGGTGTACTGCCTGCCGGCTGAGTTGGGGGTGCCGACAACCTCCAGCCCGCTGAAAAATTTGGTACTGGATATCGACTACAACGATGCGGTCGTGGTTATTCACACCAGCCCCGGCGCCGCCCAGTTGATTGCCCGTCTGTTGGATTCGTTGGGTAAAGCGGAAGGTATTTTGGGAACGATTGCCGGTGACGATACCATCTTCACCACGCCAGCCAAGGGTTTTACGGTAAAAGATCTGTACGAAGCCATTCTGGAGCTGTTCGAACAAGAACTGTAATACCTCCTTCCCCGTCGTCTCCCGGCGGGGAAAAACCTCTGCTTCCCCCTCTTGGTTCTATTTTCCACTGCCATTCATTTAACAAATGGTGCGTTTAACCGCTAAAATTCGTTCACATAGTGAATATGAAGGCTGAAAAACGCACATTTTGCAAAATACAGTATCTCATTGATTTTACTTAATTTAATTCTATATGAATGTTAAAAACGCCAGTTTTAATTCCTTTAAGTTATAAAAAATAATCTTCTTAAAACGTAATAACCATAGAAACAATTAGCGTGGTATTAATTTATCGCGTTATTAGTGTATACTTGATTTTGTGATGAGGGTCACGAAACAAGACCCACAATAAAAGAATTCGACGAGGTAAATATCATGAAAATCAAAACTACTGTTGCAACTTTAAGTCTTCTTTCTGTTCTCTCTTTCGGTGCAAGCGCCGCGGTTACTCAGGTGAACTCACAAGAAGCACAGAACCTGCAATCCATGGGTAGCATCTCTGTATCTCAGATCGGTAGTTCACCAATGGATATGCGTCAGGCTATCGCCGCTAAAGCTGAAAAAGCGGGTGCCAGCAGCTATCGCGTCACCGAACTCCGTGAAGGTGCTCACTGGCACGCGACTGCAGAACTGTACAAATAAACCCTCGTCGTCTAAACCGACGACTTGCCCCCGCCTGCCGGGGGCTTTTTTGTACCTTACATTGAGTGATGAACATTAAAACGCAACTGCCCTTCCAGCTCTTCTTCCGCTTCATCGAACAGTAATATTAATGCGCCATATCGCCTGCGTAGTTTGTCCGGCAAATGGACAAATTCAATCTCCACCGGCAGCGGCAAAACATCTCCGGTAACGACCTCCCACAGAGAATCTAAATCGACCACTTTTTCCCGGGTCAGACCAAATGCGCGCGTGAACTCGCGGTAGAAATCACCCTGGTCTTCTATCTCGTCAAAATCAAACGTATAGATGTTCATCTATAGCCACCATCCCGACGCCAGTCACTCTACGGACCACCAATATGCAGGGCCTCCCGCATTTCAGGTAAGTATAGCCATAAAAAAACCGACGCTTCTGGCATCGGTTTTTTGTGCTTAATTGCTGGTCAGCGCGTGCTGGTATTTGTGTAGCATCCCACTGAGTCGTTTTACCGGCTCGGTCACCTGTGGAGGGGCTTGCCAGATGATTAACTTCTCCTGATAGATCTCAAGCTCTTCCAGCAACTGGCTAAAGTAGCGGCGGCGTTTATCGTCATTTCCTGCTGAAATCACATGATCGGCGGTGCGACGCAGCTGGCGATGGAAGGCAGATAAATCCTCATTTACCGGTACCGGCGCATCGCGCAGACGCTGATGCGCGATAATCATCGTCAGCGCCAGGCGAAACTTCGCCAGGTCGCCGGGGAATTTGTTCATCAGTAAAAACAACTGCTGATAAAGCGCCGGAAGGTGGTTTTCTTTACGACGAACCACGTTGGTAGTCATTGCAGAAACCGCCGCGGAGACAAACTGGTTGAGTAACACGCGACCAGTTCTGTCCCGCGAGTTATCGCGCACCAGCAGAATGACGATAAACGCCAGCACACAACCAACAATCTGCCCCAGCGCACTGTCAAGAAACTGGCTAAAGTGGAAGGTCATCGGGTTATCCAGCACGATGATATTAATGGTGCTGGCCAGCGCGCCCATCGATCCCAGCCGTCGTTTCTGCACCTCGATTCCCAGAAAGAATCCCAGCACGGCCAGGCTCAGACACAACAACAGCATACTTTGCTGCGTATTGGGGATAATCACCAGAAAATAGAGCGCCCCGAGTGGTAATGCCGCCAACGTACCGTAGATAAAATCTATCGCCACCATCCGAGGGTTAGGCAGGCGCATTGCCAGCGAGGTGACAACCGCAATCATCACCATCGCGCCGCTGCCGGATGTCCAGCCGGTCCACAGCCAGAATAAGGTGCCCAGCACACAGGAGAGCGTGGTACGCCAGAAGTTGACCATCGCATGGTGACGCTCGGCGGACTCCACTTTCACTACCGGCTCGCCTTGCAGGATCTCTTCTTCCGTCGCGCTAATTTTTGTATTACTCACCACACCGCGTTTCAGTAGCAAGTAGCGCGTCGCCGCACCTGCCCAGCTATAAATCGTTACCGGTGTTTCACGTTCGCCAGTCCAGACAATAACCCGACGCATCCGCTTCAACTGTTTATGGACATCCTGCACCGTTTCAACCGGGGTATCGAACAACTCGCGGAAGGTGTCGGTGATAAGTTCCGGGCGGGTATTTTGAATAAGGTAAGTTTCACAGGACTGAGTAATGAGCGTGAGCGACAGCGTGTTTAATGCTTTGAGTCTGCGATTAGCACGCACCCAACGTGAAGACTCCATATTGAGGTTGCTGCGCATGCCCTCCAGCGCCGCCGTTCGGCGGACTAAATCGCCCCAGGCTTTGTCCACTTCTTCACTGTCGCCATGCTTTATACACAACTGCATAAGCTGATACTGCGCCACCAGCAGGCTGTCCAGTTCGACATCAATTTCCTGTTTCACCGAGCGGGGCGAAAAGAGCAGATCGGCAACAATGGCGCAGACAATCCCCATCACAATCTCGCTGCAACGCTCAAGTGCAAATTGCGGTGTCAACAACGGTTCAGCCTGGATAGTAATGACGATGATCAGCGCCGTATAACCCGAAAGTCCCCAGGCATAGGAATTCTCGATCTTCACCAGCGACGAGATCCAGGTACAAAAACCGGCCCAGATACAACACACCAGGATCATCAACAACGGAGCGCGGATCATGCTGATAATAATGATCAGGGCGGCAATACAGCCAATAAATGTGCCGACGATACGCAGCATCCCGCGGTAGCGGATGGCGCCTGAATAGGGTTCCCCACCGGCGGCAAAAGCCGGGCCTGCTGCCACAATTGCTGCGGTTAACACCGCCCAACGCGGAGTCTCAAGCTGAAAGTGAAAACCAACGAACAGCGCCAGAACAATTGCGCACGCCAGTTTTACCGCGAAGCGGATATGCTGGTTAGCAATGGAAAAAATACCCATCGCAATTAACCGAACTCGCGCAGGCGGTGCGCCATTTTACGGAAGAAGGATTCTTGACTGGCATCGCGATCCTGCTTACCGGTGATAACAACGGTAGCCGTCGTCCCGGCTGGCCACAGGGTTCCCTGCTGCTCATCAAGACGAATGCGCACCGGTACACGTTGTGCCAGACGGACCCATTCAAGATTGGAATCAATGGTCGCCATACCTTTTGCGTCTCGCGTGCTGCTGGCATTCGTTACGCCAGCTGCCACGCTATCAACGGTACCCTTCAACACATTATTGCTACCAAGCGGGGTAATTTCAGCGCGATATCCAGGGCGTACGCCTTCCAGCTTGGTTTCTTCCATATACGCCAGGACATAGAACGAGTGCTGTTTTACCAGCGCTACCGCCGTGGAGCCACGGGTAATAAATTCGCCGCTGTAAACATTCAGGTTAGTCACCCAACCATCCGCTGGCGCACGAATAACGGTACGTTCAAGATCCAATTTTGCCAAATCGCGGGTCGCTTGCGCCTTCGCCAACTGGTGTAATACGGTTTGCAGTACGTTGTTAGACTGATCAATCTCTTCACGAGACATGGCCTGCACGCCCAGACGGTTACGACGACCGGCTTCCTGACGTTTTTCCTGCGCCAGAACCTGGTAATAAGAGACGTCGGCTTCAGCCTGTTCGAGGGCTTTTTTATAGCGCGGCTGGTCGATGGTAAACAGCACCTGATCCTTTTTCACCAGTTGGTTATCATGGACGTTAACGTTGGAAATAAGACCCGCAACGTCCGGCGCAATGGCGACGACATCAGCGCTGAAACGCGCATCACGCGTCCACGGCGACTCGGTGTAGAACACCCATGCGCGAAAAATAGCAATGAAGGCCAGAATGACCAGTACGAGAGTCATGGCCGTACGGGAGAGTTTTTTTGTTAGTGTTTTCACTTCAACCTCAAACGAACAGGCGCGTTATTAAATAGAACAGGCAGCAATACAGCGCGGTGTTAAACAGAGCCGGATGCCAGACAAAATCATAGATGCCAGTTGGAACCAGCACCCGGCGCACCAGCCAGAAAATCGCCAGTGACAAAAGCAATTCGAAAAAAATCGGTGGGAAGGACAGACCAAACACCACGATAACGGGAAACAGACTCATGTTGACCTTGGTAGCTTAAGAGAGTGCAGGTGATAGATTTTCTAGCGTATGTCACCGCAGAGAAGGGCAAGGATGAGCCAGGCGAGAGCGACATAGCCGTTATTTGAATAATAATATATTAACGTAACTGTTATGCTGTTATCTATATTATGTGATCTAAATCACTTTTAAGCCAGAGTGAATAATGGAACGATTAAAACGTATGTCGGTGTTCGCCAAAGTTGTCGAACTGGGCTCCTTCACTGCCGCTGCAAGACAGCTGCAAATGAGCGTTTCATCGATAAGCCAGACCGTCTCTAAACTGGAAGATGAACTACAGGTCAAGCTGCTAAACCGCAGTACGCGCAGCATTGGGCTAACCGAAGCCGGTAAAATTTATTATCAGGGCTGCCGTCGAATGCTGCACGAAGCGCAGGATGTGCATGAGCAGCTGTATGCCTTTAATAACACTCCTATCGGCACATTGCGTATTGGCTGTTCTTCAACCATGGCACAAAATGTCCTCGCCGGGCTGACGGCGAAAATGCTGAAAGAGTACCCCGGCCTGACGGTAAATCTGGTCACCGGCATCCCGGCACCGGATTTAATTGCTGATGGCCTGGACGTGGTCATCCGCGTCGGCGCGTTACAAGACTCCAGCCTGTTTTCACGTCGTCTGGGAGCCATGCCGATGGTGGTCTGCGCCGCTAAAAGTTATCTCGCCCAGTTTGGCGTTCCGGAAAAACCTGCCGATCTCAGCAATCACTCATGGCTGGAATATAGCGTGCGCCCGGATAACGAATTCGAGCTTATCGCCCCGGAGGGGATCTCTACCCGCCTGATTCCAGAAGGGCGCTTCGTCACTAACGATCCGATGACGCTGGTGCGCTGGCTGGCCGCAGGCGCGGGTATTGCCTATGTACCATTGATGTGGGTGATCAATGAGATCAATCGCGGCGAAGTGGAGATCCTGCTTCCCCGCTACCAGTCGGATCCGCGTCCGGTCTATGCGCTGTACACCGAAAAAGACAAACTGCCGCTTAAGGTTCAGGTAGTGATTAACTATCTGACGGATTATTTTGTCGATGTGGCGCAGCTGTTTCAGGGAATGTATGGTCGAGGGAAAGAGAAATAAAAGAGTCCAGGCCGGATAAGGCGTTGACGCCGCATCCGGCAAGATGCCCGATGGCACTGACGCTTATCGGGCCTGGATCATGATGCTATGCGGTGCCGCCGACCGTCAAATTATCGACCTTCAGCGTCGGCTGGCCCACGCCCACCGGCAGGCTTTGCCCTTCTTTACCGCAAACGCCTACGCCGTTATCCAGTTTCAGATCGTTACCTACCATCGAAATTTGCTGCATCGCTTCGATACCGGAGCCAATCAGCGTCGCGCCTTTCACGGGTTTGGTCACTTTACCGTTTTCAATCAGATACGCTTCGGACGTTGAGAACACAAATTTCCCGGAGGTGATATCCACCTGACCACCGCCGAAGTTCGGCGCATAAATGCCGTATTCGACGGATTCAATGATTTCCTGCGGCGTGGATTTGCCCGGCAGCATATAGGTGTTGGTCATCCGCGGCATCGGCAGATGCGCGTAAGATTCACGGCGTCCGTTACCCGTTGGCGCCACACCCATCAGGCGCGCATTCAGTTTGTCCTGCATGTAGCCTTTCAGAATACCGTTTTCGATCAGCACGTTGTACTGGCCCGGTGTACCTTCGTCATCAATAGCCACGGATCCACGACGGTCCGCCATTGTGCCATCATCCACTACGGTACACAGTTCTGACGCGACCAGTTCACCCATATGACCGCTAAATACCGAGGTACCACGGCGGTTAAAGTCGCCTTCCAGACCATGACCGACCGCTTCGTGCAGCAGAACGCCAGGCCAGCCAGCGCCGAGTACCACCGGTAACGTACCTGCCGGCGCGGCTACTGCGGACAGATTGACCAGCGCCATGCGCACAGCCTCTTTCGCCCACGCGTCGGCACGAACGTCACCATCGAGATCGCCAAGGAAATAGTCATAGCCAAAGCGACCGCCGCCACCGCTCGCGCCGCGCTCACGTTTACCGTCTTCTTCGACCTGTACGCTGACGGACAAACGCACCAGTGGACGGACATCCGCGGCCAGCGTACCGTCGGTCGCCGCCACCAGAATCAGCTCATAAACACCGGTCAAGCTGGCGGTCACTTCCTGAACGCGCTTGTCAGCAGCACGCGCAACGCGGTCAACGCGACGCAGAATATCCAGTTTCTCTTCGCGGCTCATGCTTTGTAACGGATCGACCGAAGTGTAAAGCGCCTGATGCTCTACCGCACCCAGCGTTTTTACTTTGCCGTCACCACTGTCGCGCACAATAGTCCGGGCAGCATGCGCACTTTGCTCCAGCGCCAACAGGCTAATCTGGTCTGCATAAGCAAACCCCGTTTTTTCGCCGCTGATGGCGCGTACGCCAACACCCTGATCGATATTGTAAGAACCATCTTTAATGATGCGATCTTCTAAAACCCAGGATTCGTGATAGCTCGACTGAAAATAGAGATCGCCGTAATCGAGACGGCGTTCGGCCAGTTGGCCCAGAATGGCAAACAGATCCTGATGTTTCAGGCCATTCGCCGCTAGCAATTGTTCACTTACCAGGTTCAGACTCATCGTTTTGTTACTCATTTAATTCTGCCGGATGGCGGCAAAAACGCCTTATCCGGCCTACGTTGTTAGGCTACTGTAGGCCGGATAAGCGCTGCTCCATCCGGCAATACTATGTACTGAGATTGGGGCAATTACTTGCCCCCGTCAAATCATTGCTGGCTTTCTTTGCGCGGCTGACGCAGAACTTCGTTAATCTGCGGCTTATCAACCGGACCGGTGATACGGTAACGCAGAATCGAAACTTTACTCCACAGCGGCCCCAGAACCTTACTGGCGGCAAACACCGCCGCGCCGACAATCGGGTTGACGGCGAACGCGGCGGCAACCCCAACGGTGGCAGAAATTTCAGGCGCGACAACCGCTTCCATATCCAGTTCGCGGCGTACCAGATTCACCGAGCCTTTCATCGCGATGTCAGCTTCCAGACCGTCCACCAGCGTGTCGTCGGTATGCATCACACCATCCTTAATCCACGCCGTGCTGCGAATGGAGTCGAAATAGAAGCCTTCACTGAAGGTATCGCTAAAATCAAAGCGCAGTTTACGTAGCAACGCGTCAAAGCTTAACAGGCGTAACAGTTGCCCCGCATGTCCGGTACTGAGTTCGGTAAGCTCACCTTTGCCCAACCGGGTGCGCAAAATCCCATTCAGCGACGCTTCATCCGGATCCCACGGTGGATTACGCCAGTGCAGGTCGTACTCCACATTGAACGAAGAGTTACGAATCGGCGTCGATACGCCAAAGAAACCGGCGGCAGAGTCAATTTTTTTGCCGTTCAGTTTTCCCTTCAGTGACGTACGCTCTTTACCCGGCACATTCACCCATTCACCATCGGCAGTCAGTCTGGCAAAGCCGGTATCCAACAGACCGTTGCTCAACGAGAGCGTATCGCCTTTGATCGCCACATCGGCATCAATACGTCCATATTTCTGTCCCCACAGCCAACACTCTGCACAGCGGAGTTGAACATCCGGCCAGCCACGGAAGCTGACGTTATTGATGGTAGAGAAAGGCGACGCTGGCGCTGTGCCGGGAGAAGGCTTTGCGGCGCTCGGGTTGTAATAGAGGTATTTAATGTTCGCCAGCCACGGGGCGTTATTGCGCATAGCCAGCGTGGCGTTGATCTCACGCCCCTGCGCCTGCACGCTGGAACCGTTGCCCGAAGGCTCAGACACAATACTTAAATTGTTCCACTGCTGCCCCCCCAGGGATAACGATGGCGTACGTACCGTGATGCGTTGCGGGAAGTTGGCGTTCGAGCCAACGTTATCCGCAGCGCCTTTCTGGAACAAGGCCAGCCATTGCGCGCCGTCCATAGGGGGAAGATTGAGCTCAATGCCTTGCTGATCGGGTAACGCGGGCACGGTGCGGCTTTCCGACGTCCAGATAGCGCGGTCAAGGGTCAGCTTCTGATTCAGCAGCCAGTGGCTGTTGAAGTGATTCTTGCTCCCTGCGTTGCCGGTGAGATCAAAGCTGCGCAGATTGCCGTTGGCCTTCACGTTTACCGGCAGCGCCTCACCGGCCGCCTTATTCAGTGGAGCAGGTAAGTGACTACTTACATTCTTCAGGTCACTCTTTAACGCAATGTCGTAGGTCGCCCCGGCATGATACGGAAGATTGATATCCACCTTGCCATTCCACGCCATACTGCCGCTTAACGCATCGTTCACCTGCGTCGGCAAAATCCCCATACGGTTTGGCTGCCAGTCGCCTTGCAGATTCACCGCCACCTGATAGGCTTTGGCCCCTTCGGTAGTGGAAAAATCGACGTTCAGCGGCTGATTAAACCAGTTTGCCGTCATCGGCTCACTCTGCAGATCGCCGTTCACAAAGCTGAATTTACCGGTCAAATTCTTCAACGTGCTGTCGAGCGGTTTAATAAACAGACTGTTATTACGCAGATTGACATCACCTTTGGCCGTAACCAGCGAGCCATCCAACGGGATATCGAGATGTAAGCGAGCATTCACATCGCCATCAATCTGCAACTGCTCAAGCGTGGCGCCAAGAGAATCTTTTAGCGGCGTATCATCAAAATAAGGTCCAACCGCTTTGCCCGGCCCGTTGATGTCGGCATCAATCAGCAGTTTTTCTTTTGCATAGTCGGGAATATTGGCCGTCAGATTGCTGGCTTTTACGCCGCCTAAATTAACGCCATCCGTTTTCATCCACAGACCGTCGTTAATGAAGTTCAGTTCAATATTGAGGTCAGTCAACGCAGGCCAGTCGGGCTGAAAGGCGAATTTAGCATTGCGTAACGGCACCAGGACCTGAAACTGCCCTTCATTATGCAGATATGGGAACAAATGCGGGTTACCGCCATACACCAACGTGGCATTATCCGCTTCGCCGCCCTGAATCGCGCCGCTGAGGTAGTCAACCAGCTCTTTGCCCATCAGATTTTCAGGGAAGTAGCGCCAGGCCTGAGAGCCGTCATCAGTACTGATCCCCGCCAGAATGCCTAACCATGGCTCGTCACCGGTCGGTTGCAGATAGCGAAAACCACCGCGCGCATGTACCGCTTTCGCTTTGACATCAATATTGCGCCCATCTAACTGAAAACCTTTATCATTCTTCAGCCAGCTTAGCGTCGCCACGCCGTTTTCTATTTCCAATGGTGCGCGGAAGACGCTCTCATACGGCATGCGGGCTTGCTTGATGGAGGCGGTAAGCGCACCATTTTCCACGCTGCCCGAAAGCGTACCGGAGAAATGCTCCGCCCCCGGTAACAACTTCCACTGTTTCCAGGCCAGATTGGTCCACGAGGACTGGAAACGGGTCTTTTCTGTTGCCTGTAATGGGATATCCAGCGCCAGCACATCAATTTTGCCGCTTGGCTGCGTGGCGCGCCAAATATCCCCCAGCGCTGGCGATAACTTAGCCGCCATCGGGCGCAGCCCTTCTAATCCAGCCAGCTCCAGATTGCTGGCGCGAATGCGTAGCTCGTCACTGCGCTTGTTATTCTCACCACCGACTTCCTGCTCAGGGATCCAGGCCAGCGTTAACGCCCCGCTTGGCCAGGGTTTATCATCCATGGTGATACGGGTATCGGGAATAGAGAATTGCCAGCCCGGCTGTTCGCGGCTAATGTGCGCCGTCAGGTTATCCACGGAGAGCGTATGCGTGCGGTTGTTACCCAGCCAGCTGGCGCCGCCTTTCTTCAGCCAGACATCGCCTCCGGAAACGACGCCTTTATTGATCGTCATCCATGCTTCCAGGCTAAAACGCGCGGTTTGCAACGCGACATTATCCTGCATCCATTTGCCCAGCCACGGTTTGACGTCAATGTCGTCTGCCTGCAGCCAGACCCGACCATTATTCAACAGCCCATTGTCGTCGCGCAGATCCATGCGCACCTGCATAACGCCATGTTGACCGGTCAGACTGGAGAGACTGACCTGCCCCTCAGCGCGATGCCGGTTTTTACCGTTCAGCCAGGTAAGCTGTGGGATCGCCAGTTCAGCGCGCTGGCCTGAGAGGGTTAAAAAGCTGATTTGACTGTCGCGGAGATCGAAATGATCGAACTGACGCAGGAAGAGATCGCTGAGGTGACCCGCTTCAATTCCATCACCGCTTTCACTACTCTGGATAGGGGTATTGGTGCGCAACTGCAATTGCCAGAAGGTGAGATCGCGAAACTGCCAGCGCATGTGCAGTAAACTTTGCCAGACATCCAGCGCTAACGTGACGCGTTTTACCGAAAACTCACCGCCGTCTTTGAGCTGAGCGTGGATATCACGCGCTTCAAGCGTAGGGCCGAAATTTTGCCAGTTGGCGGATAGCTGGCTGGCGGTAACGGGCAGGCCAGTCGCGGATTCAATCTTACCGAGAATGGCCGGACGCCAGCTATCAAGATGAGGTAGCGCAAGGCGCAGTCCACTGACCATCAGCGCTGCAATGACAACGAATGCGGCTCCAGTGAGCAGTAATATCCCCGGCAATCGCCTCACGCGCCTCTCCTTGTCTGCAAAAAAATGTGACTCACACCCCTTGAGTGTATATTGCCGGATGGCGGCGCTTGCGCCTTATCCGGCCTACATGCGCTGGTGCTACTACTCAATTACATCATTACGACGTCGAACTGCTCCTGGTTATAGAGCGGTTCAACCTGGACTTTGACCTGTTTACCCACAAAGATTTCGACTTCCGCCAGCGCATGCGACTCTTCGCCTTTCAGGGTTTCTGCCACTGCCGGAGATGCATAAACCAGGAAGCGATCGGAGTCGTATGCATGGTGTACGCGGACAATTTCGCGCATGATTTCATAGCATACGGTTTCCACCGTTTTCACGGTACCGCGTCCATGACAGGTAGGGCACTCATTGCACAGCACATGCTCCACGCTTTCACGCGTGCGCTTACGCGTCATCTCCACCAGGCCCAGCTGTGAAAAACCGTTAATGCTGGTTTTTACGCGGTCCTTGCTCAGAGCCTGCTCCAGAGAGTGCAACACCCGGCGCCGATGATCTTCATTATTCATGTCGATAAAATCGATAATGATAATGCCGCCCAGGTTACGCAGACGCAGCTGACGCGCAATGGCCTGCGTTGCTTCAATATTAGTATTAAAAATAGTGTCGTCGAGATTACGATGTCCAACAAACGCGCCGGTATTGATATCCACGGTGGTCATCGCTTCGGTTTGATCGATGATCAAATAGCCGCCGGATTTCAGCTCAACCTTGCGTTCCAGCGCGCGCTGGATTTCATTCTCAACGTCAAAGAGATCGAAAATAGGCTGACGTCCGCTGTAATGCTCCAGCTTGCTGGTCATCTCGGGAATGTACTCCGCCGTAAATTCCAGCAACGCCTCATAGGTCAGGCGAGAGTCGACGCGGATCCGATCAAGCTGGGCATCGGCAAAATCACGCAAAACGCGCTGCGCCAGCGCAAGTTCGCCATACATCTGGTAGCGCGTTTGCGGACGTTTTTTGCGCTCCATGACTTTCGTCCAGACGCGCTTCAGGTAGGCAGCATCCGAGGCCAGATCCTCTTCGCATACGCCTTCCGCCGCTGTACGAATAATAAATCCGCCCTGCTCATCACAGTAATCGGCTACCACTTTTTTCAGACGTTCGCGTTCGCTTTCGCTTTCGATACGTTGGGAAACGCCAACGTGCGACGCGCCCGGCATAAAAACAAGATAACGGGAAGGCAGCGTAATGTCCGTCGTCAGACGAGCGCCCTTAGTACCCAGCGGATCTTTTACCACCTGCACCATCAAATCCTGGCCCTGGCGAACCAGTTCAGAAATGTCGCGCACGGTGAACTGTTTTTGTTCTTCACCGGCCACGCATTCGGTGTGTGGCATGATGTCTGAAGCGTGAAGAAATGCGGCTTTATCCAGTCCAATATCTACAAAAGCCGCCTGCATACCCGGAAGTACACGACTTACACGACCTTTGTAGATATTGCCTACGATTCCACGTCGCGCCTCACGTTCAATATGAATTTCCTGCAGAATACCGCCATCAATGTAAGCCACCCGTGTTTCCGATGGCGTTACGTTTACCAACAATTCAGCCGTCATGTTTATCCCTTTGCTCACGCAGTGCGTTAAAATTGGTCAGCAACTCATACGTTTCTACCAGCGGTAAGCCGACTACGGCGTGATAGCTGCCATTTATCTTCCTGACAAAACAGCCACCCAACCCTTGAATACCGTATGCACCTGCTTTATCCATTGGTTCACCGCTGGCAACATAACCCGCGATGTCCTCATCGGTGAGTGCTCTGAATGTCACTTCCGTCACCACCAGACAGTCCAGACTGTGCTGGCGATCGGCCAATGCCACGGCAGTCATGACCTGATGCGTGTTGCCCGACAGCTTACGCAGCATTGCGGCGGCATGGGCGGCGTCGTGCGGTTTTTCCAGCACTTCACCGTTAAGAATAACAATGGTATCCGCACCCAATACCGGCAAATCGCGCTGCGCCAACGCAACGCCAGCCTGCGCTTTTTCGCGCGCCAGACGAGAAACGTACTGCTGCGCGCTTTCCTGCGGGTGCCGCTGTTCTTCAATCCCAGGAACCAGCCGTTCAAACGTGATACCAAGTTGAGCGAGCAGTTCCTGACGACGTGGAGAACCTGAAGCAAGATACAGAGTATTCATATCAACCTTTATTGCACCGCAAACTGCTGACGGATTTTACGCATCAGTAAGAATAGCCATGGCCAGAGCACACCATTCACTACACTACTCCAGAACACTTCAGGTCTGAAAGAGACATTGATCACTAAAAACTCGGCCCAGAAAACAATAATATCCACGACCAGTGATAACAACACGACCACCAGCGCCTGTTGCCAGAGCGCGAGGTTGCGGAATAGTTGGAATTTCAGCGCGACCAGATAGGCAATGATACTCATCGACAAGGCCCGCACGCCAAGCGTGGAACCGCTAATGAGATCCAGTATGGCACCCACCACGAACCCTGTGCCCACATTTACGCGATGCGGTAGCGCCAGAATCCAATACAACAAGATGAGCAGCACCCAGTTTGGCCGGAAAACAAGAATGTCATCCGGCCAGGGCATAACTTGCAGCAACAGTGCAATAAGGAACGAAAGCCAAATAACCCAACGCCCCTGGCTACGATAGCTTGCCACTTACTGTCCTCCCGGCTTACGCGGAGCAGGTTGTGGCGACGTGGTGTCCGTAGGCGCTGTAGTGACGCCTGTAGCAGGTGCCGGTACTGGCGCAGGCGGCCCCATGGCATCTGGCGCAGGCAGAACTTGCGGCATCATTTGCATCAAACGTTCATTGGCAACACGGTGTACTTCTTCCGGCGTCATCGGATTGGCGCCATTACGATCGGCTCCCCACAACAGCAGCAGATAGCGCAAACGCTGCAAACCCGCGGTCGGACGAGCCTGAATGACGGTATAAGCACGCTGAGTGTCCAGCTTAACGGAAGAAACAACAGCAACCGGATAACCTTCCGGGAAGCGTCCACCCAAACCGGAAGTCACCAGCACATCGCCAACGCGAATGTCGGTGTTCGCCGGCAGATGTTCAAGCTGAAGATCGTCCGTACAACCGTTGCCCGCAGCAATGACGCGAATATCGTTACGCAGAACCTGGATTGGCAGAGCATGCGTCGCATCGCAAATCAGCAGTACGCGGCTGGTCAGTTTTGCTACAGCAACGACCTGACCCACTACACCTTTGTCGCTGATAACTGGCTGACCTTCGTAGACGCCGTTAACGCTCCCTTTGTCGATCACGACCTGATCGCTGTATGGGTCATTAACCGTTGAGATGACCTGCGTCACCATCTTTTGTTCGTCCTGACGCAATGGCGATCCCAGCAGCTCGCGCAAACGCGCGTTCTCCTGTTTATATTGCCCCAGCATCAGCAGCTCGCTATTTTTCAGCAGCAGTTCCTGACGCAGCGCCCGGTTTTCAAGTTCGAGTTGGTCACGCGAAGCCAGCGTTTGCGACACGCCGTCGAGTAATTCACGAGGACCATTAGAGATAAAGTAGAAAGGACTGACGGCGGTATCCATGTACGTTCGGATTTGACTAAACGTACCCAGGCGGCTGTCGGCAATAATAACGCCGAGCGCCACCAGCACCGCCAGAATAAGGCGAATCTGTAGCGACGGGCCACGGCTAAAAATTGGCTTCATAGTCTATGCGTATTCTCGTATCAGAGCGGAAGGGCAACCCGCGGGCCACCCTACCTGCGTCCGATTACTCTTCGCTGAACAGGTCGCCGCCGTGCATATCGATCATTTCCAGTGCTTTGCCGCCACCGCGCGCCACGCAGGTCAGCGGATCTTCAGCAACAACAACTGGAATACCGGTTTCTTCCATTAACAGACGATCAAGGTTACGCAGCAGCGCACCGCCA
The DNA here is from genome assembly GCF_018919505.1 of Citrobacter sp. S55_ASV_140. Lineage (NCBI taxonomy): Bacteria > Pseudomonadati > Pseudomonadota > Gammaproteobacteria > Enterobacterales > Enterobacteriaceae > Citrobacter > Citrobacter sp. S55_ASV_140. Next base: position 4,380 of record NZ_JAHLQZ010000049.1, on the reverse strand, counting down.
CCGGTCAGCACCATACCGCGCTCGGAGATGTCTGACGCCAGCTCTGGCGGACACTGTTCCAGAGCAACCATTACCGCGCTCACGATACCGGTCAGCGGTTCCTGCAGCGCTTCCAGAATCTCGTTGGAGTTCAGGGTAAAGCCGCGTGGAACACCTTCTGCCAGGTTACGGCCGCGTACTTCGATCTCGCGGACTTCATCGCCCGGATAAGCGGAACCGATTTCGTGTTTAATACGTTCTGCGGTGGCTTCACCAATCAGAGAACCGTAGTTACGACGAACGTAATTAATGATGGCTTCGTCGAAGCGGTCACCACCAATACGTACGGAAGAAGAGTAAACCACGCCGTTCAGGGAGATAACGGCAACTTCAGTGGTACCACCACCGATATCCACAACCATTGAGCCGGTTGCTTCAGAAACTGGCAGACCCGCACCAATCGCGGCCGCCATCGGCTCTTCGATCAGAAAGACTTCACGGGCGCCTGCGCCCTGAGCGGATTCACGGATCGCACGGCGTTCAACCTGGGTTGCGCCAACCGGTACACACACCAGTACGCGCGGGCTTGGGCGCATGAAGCTATTGCTGTGCACTTGTTTGATAAAGTGCTGGAGCATTTTTTCAGTCACGAAGAAGTCAGCGATAACGCCGTCTTTCATTGGGCGAATTGCAGCGATATTGCCCGGCGTACGACCCAGCATCTGCTTCGCATCATGACCTACTGCAGCCACGCTTTTCGGCGAACCGGCACGATCCTGACGAATGGCCACAACAGAAGGCTCATTCAATACGATGCCTTGTCCTTTTACATAAATAAGGGTATTCGCGGTACCCAGGTCAATGGACAGGTCATTGGAAAACATGCCACGAAATTTTTTCAACATACTAAGGGATAATCCTGAAAGCTGGGGCGGAAAACAAAATCCGCTTACTTTACCAACCACACGCAGCAGCGACAAGGCGCAAAAATCATCTGCTACGGTGAAAATTAGTGCAGTTCGTTTCCTTTGTTACAAAACCGGCCTGAGTCCATCAGGGCTGAAAAAATCAGCAGCATTCCTCGCTTTTGTTTGCAACCTGTCAAAGGTCATTCACCTGCATGTTTGCTGTTACAACCTGGCGAGCAGACAAGCACACCCCCAGAAGGCACAGCGCGCGTTATTCTACGTGAAAACGAATTAAACGGCAGGTTAAACCGAATATCTTTGCGAATATTTTTTCACGTTAGTGTCAAGTGGCTGTGATGCGGCAAAAAAATCCCCTTGCCCACCAGCAACTCCGCGTTCCGTCAGCGTATGCCACTCGCTACGCGAACGAACTCCCGTGGCATAAACCTGCGTTGGCGTGCCTGAACAGGCCTCCGCCAGGCTTTGAACCAACAGTTGGTTTTCGGTTCGCTTATCAATATTCCTCACCAGGCTTGGATGCAGCTTCAATAACTCAACGTTAAGCTCTTTAATCCAACTGGTGCTCACCAGCGTTAAACCGGCCTGCGTAACGGCGATCCGTACCCCTAGCGCATCCATCAATCGAATGACGGGCTGTAATCGGCTGATATGTTGACAAACATCTGCCTCAGCAAGTTCAATAATTATGCGTTTGCGTAGTGATTTTTCGCACTGCATCAACGTATCACGCAGCCAGCGCTGAAAACGTGGGCGAATTAGCGATTCAACCGTTATCTGCATCGCCAGGCTTTCCTGCGGCCAGTAGCCCAAAAGCAGGATCAGACGACTTAACTGTAAACGGTCATACTCTTCAGCCAGGCCAAACTGCAGCACCATCGGCATATATTCCGCCGAAATAACCTCTTCGCTGCCATCAAAAATACGGCACATCAGTTCCCGGTGGTGTACCCGTCCTTCACGCGTTACCGCAGGTTTTTGATATATTCTCGGCCCGCCCCGGCTGAGCATCTGTTCAATCAGCGTCCGCCAGCGCACGTTGCCCCGGCCTTTTTCCGGCAGGGAGTCATCATAGACCGACCAGCTGTTCCCACCCTGCAGGACCGAATTCCGGGTGGCGGCCTCAGCATGATCCATCACCTGTTCCGTCGACTGACCACTGCGGCAAACGCAAATGCCAATATGAACCATATCGGCACGATCGATCATTTTATTAGTCGGAAGCGCATCGACCGCTTTTAATAATTGCCCGGCGATGCTTTCGGCTTCTTTCAGCGTGCGATGTGGCAACAGGATGGCAAAATCGCTACGGTGGTAGCGCGCCAGCAATGCCCCCGGATAACGCGTCATAAACGTCGACAACAAATTGATTAGCGTTGAAATTTGTTCTTCCGCCAGGGTGATTCCCCAGCTATCTCGCAGCAGAGTAAAGTCCGGCAGACGCACCATCATCACGACGCCATGCGCTCCCACCTTTTCTTGATCTTCCAACAGCGTGGCCAACTGGTTATCAAAAAACAGACGGTTACTCAGCCCGGTTTTTGTATCCTGCGCAACATAGGAACGAATCAGGGTGTCCAGTCGGCTGCGTTGCTCGCGGGCATTTTGAATTTCAGTCAGCAACATATCGAGCGCACTGCTGGTGCGCGCTGGCCATTCATAGACCGTTCCTCGTACATTCGACCCGCGTTCACCGTTCAGAATACGCGTGGAACGAATCTCCAGTAACTCCTGGCCTGAAAGCTGACGCTGAAGCCAGCGTACCGACAAAAAGAGCATCAGAATAATAAACGCAATGGCCAGTGTGAGCGGCGCGGTAGTCAGTAGCGAATGGAAATAGTTGCCCATCGGATCCTGATAAACCAGGCGAACTGACATGCCCGGATGCTTGACCAACGGTACGGTGATGTCGCGGTAGAGGTTGTTCGTTCCTGCCGGACGGTAGCTGCTGGTTCGGGAGTGGTCATACACTATATGCTCCCCTTGCAGCAACTCGATACGCACGATATCAACAGAAACCATCAGTTCATCGATTTGCGGCGTCAGCGAAACGAAATCGCGGGAGACAAGATGTGTATCAATCGCCGTCGCCACCGCCTGCACTCGCGTAGTAAACTTATATTGAATAGCGTTGTAGAAACTCAGCGAGCAGCCAATCAGAGTCACAAAGATCGTTAACCCAGTAAGCAGCGTGACAAAAGCTGAGAATTTCGTCGTTAATCGCATCCTTGTGTTAACTCCGACAGTTATGAAACAGGTGTGAAAGAGATAAAGCGACTCGAAAATGCAAAACTGAACGCAAAATCCGCCAATTTATGCAAACTATGGGGGCATACTACCAAATCAGGTATATCTGGCAATTTATTGCGCAGAATCGGCATCATGTTTTGATTAGCGAGTATAGTCTTCATTAACAATTTTCCAATCCACTATACGAATTGAGGACAGGTTATGCAGGCTTTGATCTTAGAACAGCAGGACGGAAAAACCCTCGCATCCGTTCAACCCCTCGACGAAAACCAGCTCCCGGAAGGCGATGTAACGGTGGATGTCCACTGGTCGAGCCTGAACTATAAAGACGCCCTGGCTATCACTGGCAAGGGTAAAATCATCCGCAACTTTCCGATGATTCCTGGCATTGATTTCGCCGGTACCGTGCGTGCAAGCGAAGATCCCCGTTTTCATGCGGGTCAGGAAGTCTTACTGACCGGCTGGGGTGTGGGTGAAAACCATTGGGGCGGGCTGGCTGAACGTGCGCGCGTCAAAGGCGACTGGCTGGTAGCGCTGCCGCAAGGGCTGGACGGGCGCAAAGCGATGGTCATCGGCACCGCCGGTTTTACCGCCATGCTGTGCGTCATGGCGCTTGAGGATGCAGGTATTCGCCCGCAAGACGGTGAGATTGTCGTCACCGGCGCCAGCGGCGGCGTGGGCAGCACTGCCGTGGCATTACTGCATAAGCTGGGCTATCAGGTTGTGGCAGTATCAGGACGCGAAAGCACCCACGACTATCTGAAGAGCCTGGGCGCGAATCGTATTCTCAGCCGCGATGAGTTTGCTGAATCTCGCCCGTTGGAAAAACAACTGTGGGCCGGTGCAATTGATACCGTTGGCGATAAAGTGCTGGCGAAAGTCCTGGCACAGATGAACTACGGTGGCTGCGTGGCCGCCTGCGGCCTGGCGGGCGGCTTCGCGCTGCCGACCACCGTCATGCCATTCATTCTGCGTAATGTACGTTTGCAAGGGGTGGACTCGGTGATGACCCCACCGGCACGTCGCGCAGAAGCCTGGGCGCGTTTGGTTAAGGATCTGCCGGAATCGTTCTATGCTCAGGCCGCCACGGAGATTACGCTAGCGGATGCGCCGAAGTTCGCCGATGCCATCATCAATAACCAGGTGCAAGGTCGTACCCTGGTGAAGGTGAAATAACAGGCATTGGCGCAGAAATTTACACTTAACTAACAAAATTTCGCGGCAT
>NZ_JAHLQZ010000048.1:0-27246 GCF_018919505.1 Citrobacter sp. S55_ASV_140 | reverse complement strand
CTGAACGGTGAAACGCACAGCGCAACCAAGGATGAGCAGGGTAACTGGACGTATACGCCGGACACCCCGCTGGCGGACGGCAGCGGAACGTTGGTGGTGACCGTGACCGATGCGGCGGGCAATAGCGCGGATGCGTCCCTGGATTACACCATCGACACCACTATCAGCACGCCGACGATCGCCCTGGATGCGGGCAGCGATAGCGGTACGGTGGGTGATAATCTGACGAAGGATACGACGCCAACCTTTATCCTGAGTAATATCGACCCGGACGCCACGTCAGTGATGGTGACACTGAACGGTGAAACGCACAGCGCAACCAAGGATGAGCAGGGTAACTGGACGTATACGCCGGACACCCCGCTGGCGGACGGCAGCGGAACGTTAGTGGTGACCGTGACCGATGCGGCGGGTAATAGCACGGATGCGTCCCTGGATTACACCATCGACACCACGGTCAGCACGCCGACAGTTTCCCTGGATGCGGGCAGCGATAGCGGTGCCTCAGGGGACAACATTACTAAGGACGACACCCCAACGTTTATCCTGAGTAACATCGATCCTGATGCAACTACCGTAACGGTGACCATAAACGGCGAAACCCACAGCGCCACGCAGGATGAATCAGGCCACTGGATCTGGACACCTGAAGAGGCGCTGGCTGAAGGCACCTGGACGTTGGTGGTGAATGTCAGCGATGCGGCAGGTAATACCGCCAGCCAGTCGGTTGAGTTCACGGTCGATACCCATGTCGATAATTTTGATGTGACTTTCGATGGTACGAGTAGCCAGGAAGAAACGTGGCAGACCGATGAGTCAACCTTATCGTTTAGCGGGCATGGCGAAGCGGGAGCCCTGGTTAGCGTTTCACTGGATAATGGCGATGTGCTGACGGCAAACGTGGATAAAGACGGTAACTGGAATCTCCAGCTTGAGGATGTGGCGCAGGGCGAGCATCAGCTTACCTTCACCATTACCGACGTGGCGGGTAACACCAGCACCGTGACGCACGATGTGGATGTTGGAACCGATGACCCGTTGTCGCTACGCAGCAGTCTGTACAGTAGCGAGCAGGACACCTGGGATACCATAGAAGTGGAGTCGTCGCATCCGGTCTTTGAGTTCAACCTGGACGCCAGCATTACCCATGCCAGCGTTGAACTGGACGGTGTCACGCATCCGCTGGTGCCTTCGCCGTCTGGCTCTACGCAGTTCGACGTGCCTGTGGCGCTGGAGGATGGCCCACATTCTCTGGTGTTGCGCACGCAGGACAGTGCCGGGAATAGCGAACGTCAGGATATCGCCTTTACGGTGGATACCAGTAGCCGCAGCGTCGTTGCAGGCATGGACGACGCCCGCAGCGATGAAAGTGACGCGCCGCATTCTGCAGCGGATCAATCCTCTTCGCATGAAGCAGCCAGCTTCGCGGCACAAGTGATGAGCATTAGCCAGAGCGTCGAAGATAATCAGGACGATCAGCAACATCACCATCAATAAATAACCGTTTCCCCCGTACAGGACGTGCGGGGGAATGAGTGCAAATTCTATGAATGATTTTACGCTATATGATTTAGGCCTGGCTGGCGTTATGCAATACATCGCCAAAAACCACGACTCACGTATCGAAATAGATGAAGCAAAAATACCGGTCACGCTGTCGCAATATGATAAAAACGATCCGAACCATGAAGCGCAGATTAAAAACTATTTTCTATCATTAGGTCTGATGATCCACGAGGTGAAATTCTCGCGCCCCGACGATTTGCTGAATGAAAATATGCCGCTGATTATATTAACCTCCGACATGCAATGGATGGTGTGTGTCGGGTGCCAGGAAGGGGGGCTACAGCTGGTCAAGCGTAACAACGAGTTGGGTGTCGTTGCGTGCGCCAGAGAAAACATCCAGACGATTTCGGTCTTTCTGATCCAGCCTTTAAGCGGGATGACTGAATCAATAAAAATCAGCTCGATATTAAAATCCGGACTGCAAAATAATAAAGTTTTTTACAGTAAGTATTTTTTTACCTCGCTGTTTATGGCCTTGTTTGCCCTGACTATCCCGGTTTTCAGTAACATTTACTACGATAAGCTTGTACCGGGGTCATCGACCGCCTCTCTGTTTGGGGTGGTGGGTATCGTACTGGTATTTATCGTCTTTGAATTTTTACTGCGATCCTCGAAAGATATCTATCAGTCGATTGTCTCGCGCCAGGAGGATGTCAATATTGATGTCTCTTTTGTGGAGGCATTGATCTACAACACCACCAAAAGCAGCTCTATGTCCTCCGTGTTTGTTCTGTGGACAGAATTTCAAAAAATAAAGCCCGTGCTGTTAAATTCCGTTTTCCAGCGCGTGTCGGATATTCCGGTATTTATTATTTTTTGTGTGATTATTTACATTAATCTCGGTGCCCTGGTGTTAGTGCCCGTGATGATGATGATGGTGTCGCTACTGTTGGCGTGGGGATACTTCAAGTATACGGAAGTGCTGATGGATAAAATGAAGGAGAGCCAGTCAAACCGTAACGTTTTCATTACTGAATTACTCTATTCCCTACGTACCATCCATACCTTAAACAACAAAAACCTGATGCTTGATTGGGTTAATAGCAGTAACAATCAGTCATGGCTTAGCTTAAAGTTGCGTAAGGCTGGGGTCTATTATCAGTCTGCGCTTAGCGCGATGTCGAACCTGAACCAGATCCTGCTGATGGTTTTCGCTTTTTTCCTGGTCATCAAAGGTGAAATCACCACGGGGGCGATTGTCTCTTCCGTTATTGTCTCCGGGCGGATGTCGGGGATCATCTCGGGGTTATCATCAACGCTCTCTACTATTTTTACGACCAATAAAACCATTACGGATTTAATGAAAATGTTTATGCCGGCAGGGCAGGAACATGAGCAAAAATTGCTGCAATCGATTGTTAACGTGCGCGGTGATATCTCTCTACGCGCCCTGAGCTATCAGTACGATCCGCAATTACCAAAAGCGCTGGATACGCTGACGCTGGATATTCCTCATGGGCAGCGGGTGGCAATTATTGGTGAATGTGGTTCCGGGAAAAGCTCGCTGGTTTCCCTGCTCTCTGGCTACTGTCCACCGACTGAGGGCAGTATTATGTACGATGGCTACAATACCCGACATCTGGCGCAGAACTTTTTCAGCCGCTTTATCAGTATGGTGACCAATAACGACACGTTGTTTACCGGCAGCATTGAAAGTAACTTTGCCCTTAAAGATTGCGACAACCGCAAGAAGGTGATCGAGGCGCTTAATCTGGCGAACTGTACCTTTGTGCTCCAGCATCCCATGGGGCTGCGTTACCCAGTGATGTTTATGGCGCGTAACTTATCCTCAGGGCAAAACCAGCAGCTGTTATTAGCGCGTAGTTTGAGTAGCGATGCTCAGATTTACTTATGGGATGAGCCAACCTCGAATATGGATGAAATGACCGAACAGCGAATTTTCGATCATCTCGATCACTTTATCAGCGGTAAGACACTGATCATGGTGACGCACCGTCGTTATTTGCTGAAGTATTTCGATCGTGTGCTGGTCATGAAAGGGGGCAAAATCATTCGTGACTGCACGCCGGATAAACTACTAGGGCCAGCAAAAGTTGATCAGACAAAGCCGCCTGTTCGCATAACGGTTGCGTCAGCGAACGAAAAACAAGCGCGTTGACGATATTTTTTCATTGACCGGACTGATTAGTGAGCCGTTTCGCAGCACCGATTTGTTATTGCTGTATCTTCTGCGTGAATGAAGCGAAGGCTTCATATTCAAAAGGAGAATATTGAAATGGGAAAACTCACGGGCAAAACAGCATTGATTACGGGCGCATCTCAGGGTATTGGCGAAGGGATCGCCAGAACGTTTGCCCGCCATGGCGCGAACTTAATCCTGCTGGATATCTCCGATGAGATTGAAAAACTGGCGGATGAGCTGGCTGGACGCGGTCACCGCTGCACGGCGGTTCACGCGGATGTCAGAGATTTTGCTTCAGTCACGGAAGCGGTGAAACGCGCGAAGAAGGTTGAAGGCAAAATCGATATTCTGGTCAACAACGCCGGCGTATGTCGCCTCGGTAACTTCCTTGAGATGAGCGATGACGATCGCGACTTCCATATTGATATCAATATCAAAGGCGTCTGGAACGTAACGAAAGCCGTACTGCCGGAGATGATTGAGCGCAAAGACGGGCGCATCGTGATGATGTCCTCAGTCACTGGCGATATGGTGGCCGATCCGGGCGAAACGGCCTACGCAATGTCAAAAGCGGCGATTATCGGCTTAACCAAATCGCTGGCGGTGGAATATGCGCAGTCCGGCATTCGCGTGAACGCCATTTGCCCTGGCTATGTTCGTACGCCGATGGCGGAAAATATCGCGCGTCAGTCCAATCCTGACGATCCGGAATCTGTATTAACTGAAATGGCGAAAGCGATTCCAATGCGTCGTCTGGCCTGTCCGCTTGAAGTCGGCGAACTGGCCGCGTTTCTCGCCTCGGATGAGTCCAGTTATTTAACTGGCACGCAAAACGTCATTGATGGCGGCAGCACTTTGCCTGAAAGCGTAAGCGTTGGCGTCTGATTGATGCCGGTCTCCTCCCCGCGCGATGGGGAGGAGGTACCCCTTATTCTCTTTTCAACTTTCAAATCATCAAACGGTATATAAAACCGTTACTCCTTTAGCACTGGTTATAAATATGATGACCATAAGAAAGTCATTAAATTTATAAGGGTGCGCAATGGCCGTTAACTTACTGAAAAAAAGAACCCTGACGCTGGCAGCAATGCTGTTGCTGGTGGGGCAGGCGCAGGCAACGGAACTGCTGAACAGTTCATACGATGTCTCCCGCGAGCTGTTTGCCGCCCTTAACCCGTCGTTTGAACAGCAATGGGCGAAAGATAACGGTGGCGATAAACTGACGATTAAACAATCTCATGCCGGGTCATCAAAACAGGCGCTGGCGATTTTGCAGGGACTGAAAGCTGACGTTGTGACCTATAACCAGGTCACCGATGTGCAGATCCTGCACGATAAAGGCAAACTGATCTCCGCCGATTGGCAAAGCCGCCTGCCGAATAACAGCTCGCCATTCTATTCCACCATGGCGTTTTTAGTGCGTAAGGGTAACCCGAAGAATATCCACGAATGGAACGATTTGGTTCGCCCGGACGTGAAGCTGATTTTCCCGAACCCGAAAACCTCCGGAAATGCGCGTTACACCTATTTAGCGGCATGGGGCGCGGCGGACAAAGCTGACGGCGGCGATAAAGCCAAAACCGAACAATTTATGACCCAGTTCCTGAAAAATGTCGAAGTGTTTGATACCGGCGGTCGCGGTGCAACGACCACCTTTGTTGAACGCGGTCTGGGTGATGTGCTGATCACATTTGAATCGGAAGTGAACAACATCCGTAAACAGTATGAAGATCAGGGCTTCGAAGTGGTGGTACCGAAGGTCAACATTCTGGCGGAATTCCCGGTAGCCTGGGTCGATAAAAATGTGCAGGCCAACGGTACTGAAAAAGCGGCGAAAGCGTACCTGAACTGGCTGTACAGCCCACAGGCGCAAACCATCATTACCGATTTCTACTACCGCGTGAACAACCCGCAGGTGATGGACAAGCTGAAAGATAAATTCCCGCAAACCGAACTGTTCCGCGTGGAAGACAAGTTTGGCACGTGGCCTGAGGTGATGAAAACGCACTTTGTCAGCGGCGGCGAGCTGGACAAACTGTTGGCGGCGGGGCGTAAGTAAATGTTTGCTGTTTCCTCCCGACGCGTGCTGCCCGGCTTTACCTTAAGCCTGGGCACCAGCTTACTGTTCGTTTGCCTGATATTGCTGCTGCCGCTTAGCGCGCTGGTCATGCAACTGGCGCAAATGAGCTGGGCGCAGTATTGGGAAGTGATTACCAATCCGCAGGTGGTAGCGGCTTATAAAGTGACGCTGCTGTCGGCGTTTGTGGCATCGATTTTTAACGGCGTGTTCGGTCTGCTGATGGCGTGGATCTTAACCCGCTATCGCTTTCCGGGCCGTACGCTGTTGGATGCGCTGATGGATCTGCCATTTGCGCTGCCTACGGCGGTAGCTGGCCTGACGCTGGCGTCGCTGTTTTCAGTCAATGGCTTCTACGGCGAATGGCTGGCAAAGCTGGATATTAAGGTGACCTACACCTGGCTGGGCATCGCGGTGGCGATGGCCTTTACCAGCATTCCGTTTGTCGTGCGCACCGTACAGCCGGTGCTGGAAGAGTTAGGCCCGGAGTATGAAGAAGCGGCGGAAACGCTTGGCGCCACGCGCTGGCAGAGTTTTCGTAAAGTGGTGTTGCCAGAGCTGTCTCCTGCGCTGGTGGCGGGCGTAGCGCTCTCGTTTACCCGAAGCCTCGGTGAGTTTGGCGCGGTTATTTTTATCGCCGGGAACATCGCATGGAAAACAGAAGTGACCTCGCTGATGATTTTTGTTCGCTTGCAGGAGTTTGACTACCCGGCTGCCAGCGCGATTGCTTCTGTGATCCTCGGGGCGTCGTTGCTGCTACTGTTTTCAATTAACACCCTGCAAAGTCGCTTTGGTCGACGCGTGGTAGGTCACTAATGGCAGACATTACCCAATTGAAACGCTATGACGCACCCCGCATTAACTGGGGTAAATGGTTTCTGATCGGCACGGGCATGTTGGTATCGGCCTTTATTTTGCTGGTGCCGATGATTTATATCTTCGTGCAGGCGTTTAGCAAGGGATTAATGCCGGTGCTACAGAACCTGGCTGACCCGGATATGCTGCATGCCATTTGGCTGACGGTGCTAATTGCGCTGATTGCGGTGCCGGTGAATCTGGTGTTCGGCGTATTGCTGGCCTGGCTGGTGACTCGCTTCAACTTCCCTGGACGCCAGCTGTTGCTGACGCTGTTGGATATTCCCTTTGCCGTCTCGCCAGTGGTCGCTGGTCTGATCTATCTGTTGTTTTACGGTTCTAACGGCCCGCTGGGTGGTTGGCTGGATGAGCACAACCTGCAAATTATGTTCTCCTGGCCGGGGATGGTGCTGGTGACGGTGTTCGTGACCTGTCCGTTTGTGGTGCGCGAGCTGGTACCGGTGATGCTAAGTCAGGGCAGCAATGAAGACGAAGCGGCGATTTTGCTTGGTGCCTCCGGCTGGCAGATGTTCCGCCGCGTCACGCTGCCGAATATCCGTTGGGCGTTGCTGTATGGCGTGGTGCTGACTAATGCCCGTGCGATAGGCGAATTCGGCGCGGTGTCGGTGGTTTCCGGCTCGATTCGCGGCGAAACCTTATCTTTACCACTACAGATTGAATTACTGGAGCAGGACTATAACGCCGTCGGCTCCTTTACCGCCGCCGCGCTGTTGACGCTGATGGCGATTATTACCCTGTTTTTGAAGAGCATGTTGCAATGGCGTCTGGAGAACCAGGAGAAACGCGCGCAGCAGGAGGAAAATCATGAGCATTGAGATTGCCAATATTAAGAAGTCTTTTGGTCGCGCCCAGGTGCTGAACGATATCTCGCTGGATATTCCTTCAGGTCAAATGGTTGCTCTGCTGGGGCCATCCGGTTCGGGCAAAACTACGCTGCTGCGTATCATTGCCGGGCTGGAGCATCAGTCCAGCGGGCATATTCGTTTTCACGGCACCGACGTCAGCCGTCTGCATGCGCGCGATCGCAAAGTGGGGTTTGTGTTCCAGCACTATGCGCTATTTCGTCATATGACGGTATTCGACAATATCGCCTTTGGTCTGACAGTTCTGCCACGGCGTGAGCGTCCGAATGCGGCGGCGATCAAAGCCAAAGTGACCAAACTGCTGGAGATGGTGCAATTGGCGCATCTGGCGGATCGTTTCCCGGCACAGCTTTCCGGTGGGCAAAAGCAGCGTGTGGCATTAGCGCGTGCCCTGGCGGTAGAACCGCAGATCCTGCTACTCGACGAGCCGTTTGGCGCGCTCGATGCTCAGGTGCGTAAAGAACTGCGCCGTTGGCTACGTCAACTGCATGAGGAGCTGAAGTTTACCAGCGTGTTTGTTACCCACGATCAGGAAGAAGCGACGGAAGTTGCAGACCGGGTGGTGGTGATGAGCCAGGGTCATATCGAACAGGCCGACGCGCCGGATCAGGTCTGGCGTGAACCGGCTACCCGTTTTGTGTTGGAGTTTATGGGCGAGGTTAACCGCCTGCAGGGGACGATTCGCGGTGGGCAATTCCACGTGGGCGCACACCGTTGGCCGTTGGGCTATACGCCTGGCTATCAGGGACCGGTCGATCTGTTCCTGCGTCCATGGGAAGTGGATGTGAGCCGCCGTACCAGCCTGGATTCGCCGCTGCCGGTTCAGGTGCTGGAAGCCAGTCCGAAAGGGCACTACACCCAATTAGTTGTACAACCCCTCGGGTGGTACAACGAACCGCTGACGGTCATCATGCAGGGCGATGATTCCCCGAACCGCGGTGAACGGCTGTTTGTTGGACTGCAAAATGCACGTTTGTATAACGGCGACCAGCGTATTGAAACGCGTGAAGAGGAACTTGCCCTGGCGCAATCAGCCTGATAGGTTAATTTGCATAGTTATCGCCCGGTGGCGCTACGCTTACCGGGCTTTTTTACGAGCTGAAAACGTGAACACATTAGAACAAACAATTGGCAATACGCCTCTGGTGAAATTACAACGCCTGGCGCCGGATAACGGCAGCGAAATTTGGGTCAAGCTGGAAGGGAATAATCCTGCGGGTTCGGTGAAAGACCGGGCGGCGCTGTCGATGATTGTTGAAGCGGAAAAGCGTGGGGAAATTAAGCCGGGTGACGTATTGATTGAGGCCACCAGCGGCAATACTGGCATCGCGCTGGCGATGATCGCCGCGCTGAAGGGCTACCGCATGAAGCTGCTGATGCCGGACAACATGAGCCAGGAACGCCGGGCGGCAATGCGTGCCTATGGCGCGGAGCTGATTCTGGTCACTAAAGAGCAGGGGATGGAGGGAGCGCGCGATTTAGCCCTCGCTATGTCTGAGCGCGGAGAAGGTAAACTGCTCGATCAGTTTAATAATCCCGATAACCCGTATGCGCACTACACCACCACCGGACCCGAAATCTGGCAGCAGACGTCAGGTCGCATCACGCATTTTGTCTCCAGTATGGGGACGACCGGTACCATTACCGGCGTGTCGCGTTTTCTGCGTGAGCAGGAAAAAGCGGTCACTATCGTTGGCCTGCAGCCGGAAGAGGGCAGCAGTATTCCGGGAATTCGCCGCTGGCCTGCGGAATATATGCCGGGTATTTTTAACGCCTCGCTGGTGGATGAGGTGCTGGATATTCACCAGAATGATGCCGAAAACACCATGCGTGAACTGGCCGTGCGTGAAGGGATTTTCTGCGGTGTCAGTTCTGGCGGCGCGGTGGCGGGCGCGTTACGCGTCGCACGTGCCACGCCCGGCGCGGTAGTTGTGGCGATCATCTGCGATCGCGGCGATCGCTACCTTTCGACCGGCGTCTTTGGTGAAGAGCACTTTAATCAGGGGCTGGGAATTTAACTTGTTGGCCTGATAAGCGTAGCGCCATCAGGTAACTGCCTGGCACGATGGCCGGATAATGTTTTATCCGGCCAGGGATGATTACTCGTTACGTTTTTGCACCAGCTTATCCAGGAATTGCCACAGCTTCTCATTCATCTGCTGGTAGTCCCAGGCGCGCATCTCTTCAACCGGGCGGATGAAGCGTTTCCCTTCAGCTTCGGCCAGCTCTTGCTCTGAGTGCTGAATTAATCCTTCAATCGCGTCAGCTGTGAACTCCATATGGCACTGGAAACCATAGACGAAATTACCGTATTGCACGATTTGTCGCGGGCAGCCCTCGCTTGCGGCCAGAATTATCGCCTGGTCGGTTAACCCTGGCATGTCGTTGTGCCAGTGACCGACGATAAGCGGTGAGCCGAAATGGCTGAATAACGGGTGCTGTTGGCCTGATTCGGTAAGGGTGATTGGATAGTGGCCAATCTCTTTTTCCGGGCTTTGACACACCTTCGCGCCCAGCGCTTCGCCAATTAACTGCGAGCCCAAACAGATCCCCACCACGATTTTTCGTGCCGTAATCGCCTGGTTGATCAGATGCTGCTCGGCCTGAGCGTCAAAGTATGGGCACTCTGCCTGCGTAGTGCGGGGCGACTGCGGGCCGCCAAAGACGACGAGCATATCGAAACCCTCGGCATTGGCGGGAACCGTTTCTCCAGCGTATACGCGTGACCAGGTGATGGTATAGCCGCGCGATTCGGCCCACGGCAGGTACGCGCCAGCAGATTCAAAAGACTCATGAATAACAAAATGAACTCGCACTTTTTCTCTCCTGTTAGCGCTTGAGCGCCTGATGAATATCAGCCGCCAGCTTATCAATGTCGCTGTCTTCTAATGTTGACAGCGTAATGCGTAAACCATGTGCAGGCGTATTGACGCCGAACACTTCGCCTTCGCGTACCAGCCAGCCGGACTTTGCCAGCGCAAATGCGATCGCCTGACTGTGATCTGCCAGCGGTAACCACAGATTCAGACCATCCCCGACGGGCAGTTCAATACCATATTGGCGCAGAGCTGAATTCAGCTTTTGCTGCTGGATGGCGTAAAACTGCTGCGTTTGCGCCAGCGTGTGTTGATATGTCTCGTCACTCAGGCAGGCGCAGGCTAAATCCTGCAGCAGATGGCTGACCCACTGACTGCCGGAGTTGAGCCGTAAACGCAGTTTCCCGGAAGTGACGGGATCGCTGGCTACGATAGCCAGGCGTAAATCCGGGCCTAAAGTTTTCGACATCGAACGGACTATCGCCCAGTGCGTGGTTTCCTGCGCAATCACCGGATACCAGCGGCAAGCGGACAGCAGCGCAAAGTGGTCGTCGACAATCACCAGCGTCTGCGGATAGCGGGCCAGGATTTCCTGCAATTGCGCCGCGCGGGATGCGCTCAGACTGCATCCTGTCGGGTTATGCGCGCGCGGCGTCAGAATCACCGCCCGCGCGCCTTTCTGTAGTGCGAGTTCCAGTTGGTCCGGCACCATGCCTTCGCGATCAACGTTGGCTGGACTGGCGGAGAATCCGGCATAACGCAGCATGTTGATGCTGCTTAAAAAGCACGGGTCTTCTACAACCACGCTATCGCCGGGCAGCAAATGGGCGCACAGCAGCCGCTCGATAGCGTCAATGGCGCCGCTGGTGATATCAATTTCACCTTCGCCGGGCATGGCATTTTGCATCCATTGTGATGCCCATACCTTAAGTCCAAGTGATACAGCGGCATCGCCGTACAAGCGCGGATTCTTATTTATCTTCGCGAAATAACTACTCAGGTCAGGAAGCCGTGAGGGGGCTGGGTTACCGCCGGAAAGATCGATTAGTGGGGTATCTGGGTTCCCACCTTCCAGCGCAACGGGGGCAGTAATCCCCTTAATCACGGTGCCGTTGCGTCCCAGACTCTGTGCCAACCCGGAGGTGACCAGACGTTTGTAAGCCGCCGCGACAGTATTGCGGTTCACGTTTAATTCCGTTGCCAGTTCCCGCACTGGCGGCAACGTTTCTCCCGCGACCAGTGTGCCTGTAGCGACATGTTGACGGATACTGTCAAAAATTTCGTTAGCGGTTTTTCCGTCGATCATTATTGACCTATGACAAAATGAATTTTAGCATATGACGATAATAATGAGGCGTAAGCGCGCTGTCCAGCGAGAGGAGAAATTAATGGAGCAGGAGAGTGATATTCAGTCAGTGCTCTTCGACGACAAACATCGGGCATTACAGACCGATATCGTCGCCGTCCAGTCACAGGTGGTATATGGCAGCGTAGGCAACAGCATCGCTGTGCCGGCCATTAAAGCGCAGGGATTACGCGTGACGGCAGTACCCACGGTACTGTTCAGTAACACCCCGCATTATGAAACCTTTTACGGCGGCGTTATTCCGCCCGACTGGTTTAGCGGCTATCTGCGCGCCTTAAGCGAACGTGATGCCTTACGCGAGCTAAAGGCGGTGACGACAGGGTACATGGGCAGCGCGGAGCAAATCGCCTTGCTGGCACAGTGGCTGGAAACCGTTCGGGCCTCGCATCCGGACCTGTGCATTTTGGTTGACCCCGTGATTGGCGATACGGATAGCGGTATGTATGTTAAAGCAGAAATCCCGGAGGCTTATCGTCAGCATCTGCTGCCGCTGGCGCAGGGGCTGACGCCGAACGTATTCGAGCTGCAAATGCTGAGCGGAAAGCCGTGTCGTACGCTTGATGAAGCAATCGCAGCGGCTAAATCTCTGCTTAGCGACACGCTGAAATGGGTGGTGATCACCAGCGCGCCGGGCGATAGCGAAGAGAATATTAATGTGGCGGTAGTGACGGCTGAAACGGTTGAGGTGTTCGCTCACCCGCGGGTGAAGACGGATTTAAAAGGCACCGGCGATCTGTTCTGTGCTGAACTGGTGAGCGGCATTGTGCTGGGGAAAGCGCTGACTACGGCGGCATACGATGCCGCGCAGCGCGTGCTGGACGTCATGAGCTGGACGCATCAGTGCGGTTGTGATGAATTAATTCTGCCACCGGCAGGGGAGGCGCGATGAAAAGTTATCGGCTGGTGGTTCGTCAGCATGGACGTTTAGTCGGGCATTTTGATACCAGCGGCACAGAGGCGCTGGAAGACATTTGTGTAGCGCGGGCGATGTTTGGTATTGCGGGTGGGTATGATTGTGAACTGCTGGTGTCTGATTCCGAAAGGCGGATGCTGGAAAGCGGACCGGAAGGGATGAAAATCCTGATGCGCGAGGCGTGTTACCGGCCGATGACCTCACAAATTTAACGCCGCCATCCGTTAGATAAAAAAATGGCGCCATCTGGCGCCATTCTTCTCTGCGGCAAGAATTACTTCTTGATGCGGATTACCGGAGTTTCACCCACGGTCACGCTACCGGACAGTTTGATCAGTTCTTTGATTTCGTCCATGTTGGAGATAACAACCGGAGTCAGGGTCGACTTGGCTTTTTCTTCCAGCAGCGGCAGATCGAATTCAATAACCGGGTCGCCCACTTTAACGCGCTGACCTTCTTCAGCGATACGCTTGAAGCCTTCGCCTTTCAGTTCAACGGTATCAATACCGAAGTGAACAAACAGCTCAATGCCGCTGTCGGATTCGATAGAGAAAGCGTGGTTGGTTTCAAAGATTTTGCCGATGGTGCCATCAACAGGGGCGACCATTTTATTACCGGTTGGTTTGATAGCGATGCCATCACCAACGATTTTTTCAGCAAAAACTACATCCGGCACGTCTTCGATGTTGACGATCTCGCCAGAGAGCGGAGCAACAATCTCAATAGTTCCGGTGTCTTTCTTATCATCAGAAACCAGAGATTTCAGTTTATCGAACAAACCCATGATCTTCTCCTAAGCAGTAAATTGGGCCGCATCTCGTGGATTAGCAGATTGTTTTTTCTTCAATGAACTTGTTAACCAGCGTCATTAACTCGTCCGTTGTCGGTTGAGCAAGAGCCTGCTCTGCTAACACCTTCGCATCTTCGAAGTTCGTGTTACGGATAATCTTCTTAATGCGCGGGATAGAAATGGCGCTCATAGAGAATTCGTCCAGACCCATCCCCAGCAACAGAAGTGTAGCACGTTCGTCGCCTGCAAGCTCACCACACATGCCAGTCCATTTGCCTTCAGCATGAGAAGCATCAATAACTTGCTTGATCAGCGTCAGCACAGATGGCGACATCGGTTGGTAAAGGTGTGAAATCATATCATTACCACGGTCAACTGCCAGGGTGTACTGCGTTAAATCATTGGTGCCGATACTAAAGAAATCAACTTCTTTGGCTAAATGACGCGCAATTGTTGCCGCAGCCGGTGTTTCCACCATCACGCCAATCTCAATGCTTTCGTCAAAAGCTTTACCTTCGTCGCGCAGTTCCTGTTTGTAGATTTCGATCTCTTTGCGCAGTGCACGCACTTCTTCAACAGAGATGATCATCGGGAACATGATGCGCAGTTTACCGAAAGCAGAGGCACGCAGGATAGCGCGAACCTGGTCACGCAGGATCTCTTTACGATCCATGGCGATACGTACGGCGCGCCAGCCCAGGAACGGGTTCTCTTCTTTCGGGAAGTTCATGTACGGCAGCTCTTTATCGCCGCCGATG
Organism: Citrobacter sp. S55_ASV_140; assembly: GCF_018919505.1. Taxonomy (NCBI): domain Bacteria; kingdom Pseudomonadati; phylum Pseudomonadota; class Gammaproteobacteria; order Enterobacterales; family Enterobacteriaceae; genus Citrobacter; species Citrobacter sp. S55_ASV_140. The sequence goes on along the minus strand of NZ_JAHLQZ010000048.1, from coordinate 13,078 downwards.
TCCATGGTACGGACGATGACCGCCTGAGAGCCACAGGCTTCAGCCACGGCTTTATACGCAGCGAACTGTTCTTCTTCAGTCGGCAGCGATTCACGGTCCATGAACAGGAATTCGGTGCGGTACAGACCAACACCTTCAGCGCCGTTACGCTCAGCGCCTTCAACGTCACGCACGGTACCGATGTTGGCGCAAACTTCAACCTGATGTCCGTCCAGCGTGATAGCCGGCAGATCTTTCAGTTTTGCGAGTTCCGCTTTCTCGGTCGCTACCTGCTCCTGAACGGCACGCAGTTGCTCGATAACGTCGTTGGTCGGATTGACGTAAACCTGGTTGTTTACGGCATCCAGAATCAGATAATCGTCGTTTTTCACCTGAGAGGTGACGCTACCCGTACCGACGATGGCAGGCAGTTCCAGAGAACGCGCCATGATGGAGGTGTGGGAAGTACGTCCACCCGCGTCAGTGATGAAACCCAGCACCTTGTTCAGGTTCAGCTGTGCGGTTTCTGACGGGGTCAGGTCTGCGGCAACCAGGATAACTTCTTCCTGAATCGCGCTCAGGTCAATGATCGCCAGACCCAGAATGTTACGCAGCAGGCGTTTACCGATGTCACGTACGTCAGCCGCACGCTCTTTCAGGTATTCATCATCCAGCTCTTCCAGGGCTGTGGCCTGACCTTCGATAACTTCATGCGCAGCTGCATCAGCCGTCATGTGCTTATCTTTAATCAGGGCTATGATTTCCTGCTCCAGCTCCTCATCTTCGAGCAGCATGATATGCCCTTCAAAGATGGCTTCTTTTTCTTCACCGAACGTTTCACCAGCTTTGGTTTTGATCGCTTCCAGTTGCGCAGATGCCTTGGCACGACCGCTCAGAAAACGTTCAACTTCCTGATCAACCTTGTCGGCAGAAATTTTTTTCCGGTCAATGACGATTTCGTCTTCTTTCAGCAGCAATGCTTTGCCGAAAGCGATACCCGGGGATGCTAAAATGCCTGAAATCATAACCCTACCTTACTTGTGACTGATATTTAAAAGAACTCGTTGAACTTACTCGAGTTCAGCCATCAGTTTTACCAGATGCTCAACTGCTTTCTGCTCGTCTTCACCTTCTGCGGACAGGGTGACAACGGTACCCTGAGTCAGGCCCAGAGTCTGCAGTTTAAACAGGCTTTTGGCGCTAGCGCTTTTGCCGTTGGAAGTCACAGTAATTTCAGAAGTAAAACCTTTTGCTTCTTTAACAAACTGAGCAGCAGGGCGAGTATGCAGACCGTTCGGAGCGGTAATGGTAACTTCTTGCTGGAACATTATATTTCCCCAACTTATAGGTTTAGTGTTGTGGAACTAAAGTCTAGCCTGGCGGTTCAACTTTAGCCTGTATTGTTAGCATCGGCGTAAACTGGACGCGACACAAAAGGAGTTCGGTACAATCCGTTGTTGGCAACTTCTTGCCGCTGACGTTTCGTTCGTCATTAAACATTATGCAGCGAAAGGAAGAGTTGAACCAAATCATAAAATCGATTCAGCTAGCGCTTTTCCTGTAACGATTAATTTCGCGCATCAAAATAATTAGCTTGGTTAAATACCAGTTCCGGCGGGTCGAATCAATGCCAGGAGAGTTGAAACTTTGAAGCAGGCCACAAAAAAGCACCCAAAAGGGTGCTTTTTTACGCGTTTTTAACATGCTGGCATTACTGTTGCAGTTCTTTCTCAGTGAAGAGATCGGCAAACAGTGCAGTGCTCAGATAACGCTCACCCGATGACGGTAGAATAACCACTATATTCTTATTGGTAAAGGTTTCATCTTCCTGGAGCTTGAGCGCGGCAGCAACCGCAGCACCGGAAGAGATACCCGCCAGAATACCTTCTTCTTCCATCAGGCGACGTGCGGTAGAGATAGCTTCATCATTGGTGATGGTAACGACTTTATCGATAAGCTTCAGATCAAGGTTTCCTGGAATGAAGCCTGCGCCGATACCCTGAATTTTATGCGGACCGGGTTTGAGTTCTTCACCCGCCAGGGCCTGGGTGATGACAGGGGAGTCGGTCGGTTCTACCGCGACGGTGATCAGATCCGTTTTACCTTTGGTGCCTTTAATGTAACGGGTTACGCCAGTCAGCGTACCGCCGGTGCCGACGCCGGAAATAAAGACATCAACCTGGCCATCGGTATCTTCCCAGATTTCCGGCCCGGTGGTTTTTTCGTGGATTTCCGGGTTGGCCGGGTTGCTGAACTGCTGTAGCAGCAGGAATTTTTCCGGATCGCTGGCCACAATTTCTTCCGCTTTTTGGATCGCGCCTTTCATCCCTTTTGCGCCTTCGGTCAGCACCAGATTCGCGCCCAGTGCTTTTAACAGCTTGCGGCGCTCAATGCTCATGGTTTCCGGCATGGTTAACGTCAGTTTGTAACCACGAGCGGCGGCTACGTAGGCCAGCGCGATGCCGGTATTGCCGCTGGTCGGTTCTACCAGTTCAACGCCCGGTTTCAGTACCCCACGTTTTTCGGCATCCCAAATCATATTGGCACCGATACGGCATTTAACGCTAAAGCTCGGGTTACGTGATTCCACCTTCGCCAGAATGCGTCCGTTACCGATACGGTTCAGTCGAACCAGCGGCGTATGACCGATAGTCAGCGAGTTGTCTTCAAAAATCTTACTCATGGCCTGTCCTTAACTGTATGAAATTGGGATACCGCTTCAGCATACCTGTTGAGAAAGTATGGGGAAGTAAGTAAATCGCATATCTATATGCTGATGGGAAATAATGCCTTGCAGTATGGAATAAGAGCGGACATAAGCCAGCCCGCTTTTACACATTTTTGCATTACTTCCATAACGCATGCTTAGCACGATAGCAGTCTACCCACATCGCCGTGGCGCCACAAACCGCAACCGGCATAATGAACAGATTGAGTACCGGGATCATGGTGAACAGACTGGTCAACGCGCCAAACTGCATATTGGTCACCTTACGCGTGCGCAGCGCGACGCGCATCTCCTTAAAAGGCACCTTGTGGTTATCAAACGGATAATCACAGTACTGAATGGCCAACATCCACGCGCTGAACAGGAACCACAGCACCGGGGCGACGGTCTGTCCAATGCCCGGAATAAAATAGAGGATCAGCAACACGAAGGCGCGCGGGAGATACCACGCCAGCTTTTGCCATTCACGTTTCATAATGCGAGGAACGTCTTTCATGATGCCGAGAACGCCGGTGTCGGGCGGCGTGGCGCCCGTTAAGCGCGCTTCAAGTTGCTCCGCCAACAAACCGTTAAACGGTGCGGCAATCCAGTTGGCGACGGTGGAGAACAGGTAGCCGAACACTAACAGTACGGAAATGGTAACGATCGGCCACAGCAAATAGCTGAGCCATTGAAGCCAGTCAGGTACGTGGCTCATCAGCGCAGGGATCCAGCTATCGAGTTGGCTAAATAACCACCAGAACGCGCCGCCCATCAACAGGATATTCACCAGTAAAGGCAGAATAACAAAACGACGAATGCCCGGTTGGGAGATGAGCTTCCATCCCTGAGAAAAGTAATAAAGGCCGCTGCGAGGTACAACTGCAGATGATGAAACCATGGTCAGGACATACTCCTTGTTATATAAGCTCTGGTAAACCTGGCGTATCTTACCGGGTTGTTGAGCGTTAAGCTGTTCGGAAATGTTCGAAAAAACAGCAAAAAGCACAATTTTGTTCATCTTTATGCCGTGAAAGCCAAGAGTGCACTTGCACTTGGCGTAATCGACAAATACTCTTAGTGAGTAAATGTTTGCCGTGGTGGCAAGGTGTTAGAACAACAGAGAATATAATGATGCAGGATTTGCGTCTGATATTAATCATTGTTGGCGCGATCGCCATAATCGCTTTATTGGTACATGGTTTTTGGACTAGCCGTAAAGAGCGGTCTTCTATATTCCGCGATCGCCCACTGAAACGCATGAAGTCTAAACGTGAAGACGAGGATTCGTTCGACGACAACGTCGAGGAAGACGAAGGCGTGGGCGAAGTTCGCGTTCATCGTGTGAATCATGCTCCCGGTAACGCGCAGGAACATGGTGTTCCTCCTCAGTCGCCGCAACACCAGTACCAGCCGCCTTATGCGTCTGCTCAGCCGCGTCAAACCGCGCAGCAGCCTGCACAAGCGCCGGTACCGCCGCCGCATGTTCAGCAGCCGCCTCAGCCTGTTCAACCGCAGCAGCCTGTGCAACATCAGCCTGTTCAGCCGCAACCGGTACAACAGCCGGTACAGCATCAGCCCGTTGCTCCGCAGGTTCAGCAGCCCGTGCAGCAGGCTCCGCAGCCTGCGCCGCAGACCTTCCAGCCAGCAGAGCCTGTCGTTGAACACCAACCGCAGCCTGAGCCGGTCGTTGAAGAAGCGCCTGTTGCCGAAAAACCGCAGCGTAAAGAAGCGGTCATTATTATGAACGTCGCGGCTCACCATGGCAGCGAGCTCAACGGTGATGTGCTGCTCAACAGCATTCAGCAAGCCGGTTTTAAATTTGGCGATATGAATATTTTCCATCGTCACCTGAGCCCGGATGGCAGCGGTCCGTCGCTGTTCAGTCTTGCCAACATGGTTAATCCTGGTACCTTTGACCCGGAGATGACGGGCGACTTCAGTACGCCTGGCGTGACTATTTTTATGCAGGTTCCGTCCTACGGGGACGAGCTGCAAAACTTTAAGCTGATGCTGCAGTCCGCGCAGCACATTGCTGATGAAGTTGGCGGTGTGGTGCTCGACGATCAACGTCGTATGATGACGCCGCAGAAACTGCGCGAATATCAGGACCGCATCCGCGAAGTTAAAGAATCTCACGCCTGATTTTCTTCTGGCGTGACATTTCCTTGCTAAACCCCCGCCTGTCGGGGGTTTTTTATCATTGATGGTGCGATATGGAATCAATCGAACAACAACTGACAGAACTGCGAACCACGCTTCGCCATCATGAGTATCTCTACCATGTGATGGACGCGCCGGAAATTCCCGATGCGGAATATGATCGCCTGATGCGTGAACTGCGCGAGCTGGAAGCGCAGCATCCGGACCTTATTACCCCCGACTCGCCAACCCAACGCGTTGGCGCCGCGCCTTTGTCGGCGTTCAGCCAGATTCGCCATGAAGTGCCGATGCTGTCGCTGGATAACGTGTTTGATGAGGAGAGTTTTCTCGCCTTCAACAAGCGCGTGCAGGACCGACTGAAGAGCACCGATAAGCTGACCTGGTGCTGTGAACTGAAACTGGACGGCCTGGCGGTCAGTATCCTGTATGAAAACGGCGTACTGGTCAGCGCCGCAACGCGCGGTGATGGCACCACGGGGGAGGATATTACCTCTAACGTGCGCACTATCCGCGCGATCCCGTTAAAACTGCGTGGCGATAATATTCCCACGCGTCTGGAAGTGCGCGGGGAAGTGTTCCTGCCACAGGCCGGATTTGAAAAAATTAATGAAGAAGCCCGCCGCACCGGCAATAAAGTGTTTGCTAATCCGCGCAACGCCGCCGCCGGGTCATTACGCCAGCTTGATCCCCGTATCACGGCGAAGCGACCGCTTACTTTCTTCTGCTATGGCGTTGGTGTGCTGGAAGGCGGCGCGCTGCCTGATACTCACCTCGGCCGTCTGCTGCAATTTAAAGAGTGGGGACTGCCGGTAAGCGACAGGGTAGCGCTGTGTGACTCGCCGGAGGAAGTACTCGCTTACTATCATAAGGTTGAAGAAGACCGACCGACGTTGGGCTTCGATATCGACGGCGTGGTGATTAAAGTCAACTCTATGGCGTTGCAGGAGCAACTGGGCTTTGTCGCTCGCGCGCCGCGCTGGGCGGTGGCCTTTAAGTTTCCGGCGCAGGAGCAGATGACCTTTGTTCGCGATGTTGAGTTTCAGGTCGGACGTACCGGGGCGATTACGCCCGTTGCTCGCCTTGAGCCGGTTCAGGTTGCCGGGGTTCTGGTCAGTAACGCCACTCTGCATAATGCCGATGAAATCGATCGTCTGGGGTTGCGTATTGGCGATAAAGTCGTTATTCGCCGGGCGGGCGATGTAATCCCGCAGGTGGTCAACGTGGTGCTTTCCGAGCGCCCGGAAGAGACGCGTGAAATCGTGTTTCCACAGCACTGTCCGGTGTGTGGGTCTGATGTTGAACGTGTGGAAGGCGAAGCGGTCGCTCGCTGTGCCGGCGGCCTGATTTGCGGCGCCCAGCGTAAGGAATCGTTGAAACACTTTGTTTCCCGCCGCGCGCTCGATGTTGACGGTATGGGCGACAAAATTATCGATCAACTGGTGGAGAAAGAGTATGTCCATACGCCAGCAGATCTCTTCACCCTGACGGCAGGCAAGCTCACCGGACTCGATCGGATGGGGCCAAAGTCGGCGCAAAACGTGGTGAATGCGCTGGAAAAAGCGAAAGAAACGACGTTTGCCCGTTTCCTCTACGCGCTGGGCATTCGTGAAGTCGGCGAGGCCACTGCCGCAGGTCTGGCGGCGTATTTCGGCACTCTGGATGCGCTGGAAGCGGCCTCTGTTGAAGAGCTGCAAAAAGTGCCGGATGTTGGCATTGTGGTCGCGACGCACGTGTTTAATTTCTTTGCCGAAGAGAGCAACCGCGAGGTGATAGGCCAGTTGCTGGCGCAGGGCATTCACTGGCCCGCGCCGGTGGTTATCAACGCTGAGGAAATCGACAGCCCGTTCGCGGGCAAAACGGTGGTGCTGACCGGAAGCCTGAGCCTGATGTCGCGTGATGACGCCAAAGCGCGATTAACCGAACTGGGCGCAAAAGTGGCCGGTAGCGTGTCGAAGAAAACCGATCTGGTGATTGCCGGCGAAGCGGCGGGTTCGAAACTGGCAAAAGCGCAGGAACTGGGTATTACCGTGATTGATGAAGCTGAAATGATCCGCTTACTGGGTGCCTGAGATGGAAAAAGAGCAGCTGGTTGAAATCGCCAACACCGTGATGCCCTTTGGCAAATATAAGGGGCGTCGGCTGATTGATGTCCCGGAAGAGTATCTGCTGTGGTTTGCCCGTAAGGATGAATTCCCGGCGGGTAAACTGGGCGAGCTGATGCAAATCACGCTGCTGATTAAAACTGAGGGGCTGACGCAACTGGTGCAGCCCCTGAAACGCCCGCTTTAAGCCTTTGCGGCGCGGCTTTTCTGCTGCGCCTGCAATGCGTCCGTCTGTTGCTTGTAGCGACGGGCCAGCACGGCGCAGACCATCAGCTGAATTTGATGGAAGATCATCAAAGGCAGCACCATCATGCCAATCACCGAAGTCGGAAACAGAATATTTGCCATTGGGATCCCATTCGCCAGGCTCTTTTTCGAACCGCAGAAGACAATGGTGATTTCATCGGCTTTATTGAAGCCGCATTTCCGGGCAACAAAGACGTTTATGCCAATCACAATGGCCAGCAGAACGATGCTGACCACGCAGATAAACAGCAGTGAGCCGATTCCCACTTTGTGCCAGATCCCGTTAACCACGGCTTCGCTAAAGGCGGAGTACACCACCAGTAAAATGGAGGATTGGTCCGTTTTGGCGATCCACTTTTTATGTCGTGATACCCAGTTACCAATCCATGGACGTGAAAGATGTCCCAACACGAATGGCAGCAGCAGTTGCAGCATAATTTTCCCCACCTGCTCCAGGCTGCCTTCCGCGCCGTGCATATTCATCACCAGGCCTACCAGCAGTGGTGAAAGGAAAATACCCAGCAGGCTGGAGGCCGAAGCGGAGCACACGGCGGCGGCGACGTTACCTCCCGCCAGCGATGTAAAGGCGATGGCCGACTGCACCGTGGCCGGCAAAATACACAGATACAGGAAACCGGTATACAGCATCGGGTCAACATTAACCGGTGCCCACCATGCGAACAGAACACCCAATACCGGGAAGACGACGAAAGTGCTGCACATGACCCACAGATGCAAACGCCAATGGCTACCGCCGGCAATAATGGCCTCACGCGACAGCTTTGCCCCGTGCATAAAAAACAGCAGGGCAATGGCGGCGGTGGTTAAGCCTTCAAAAAAAGGGACAAAACCGCCCTCGGCCGGGAAAAAGGAAGCCAGTAAAACGACGGTAATTAGCGTTATCGTGAACGGATCAAGAATACGAAATAGTTTCATAAAAGCTCCTGAAATTCGGTAGGAACATTTTGCGTTTTTCCGTTTGAGAAATAAAATTGATTTATTGCATCCATATATGAATCGAATAGATGAATTACTCTCTGCGTCAGCTCCGTATCTTTGTTACCGTCGCTCAGGCTAAAAGTTTTAGCCGGGCGGGGGATATCATTGGCTTAAGCCAGTCGGCGGTCAGCCATAGCGTTAAAGAGCTGGAAGGGCAGACGGGCGTCCGATTATTAGATAGAACAACACGAGAAGTGGTACTGACAGAAGCCGGGCATCAGTTGGCGGCGCGACTGGAGCGTATTCTGGATGAACTGCACAGCACCCTGCGTGAAGCAGGCCAGGTGGGGACGCAGTTAACCGGAACGGTGCGCGTTGCCGCCAGCCAGACGATCTCCGCACACCTGATTCCACAGTGTATTGCCCAGAGTAATCAGCTTTATCCTGCGATCGATTTTGTGCTGCACGACAGGCCACAGCAGTGGGTGCTGGAAAGCATTCGCCAGGGAGAAGTCGATTTTGGCATTGTGATTGATCCTGGTGCTGTGACCGATCTGCAGTGTGAAGCCGTACTGTCCGAACCTTTCCTGTTACTGTGTCGGCAGGATCATCCGTTAGCCCAGCGGGAATGGGTCAACTGGCAGGATCTCTATCATGAGCGTCTGGTGCTACAGGATTACGCTTCCGGCAGTCGACCGCTGATCGATGCGGCGCTGGCCCACTTTTCGATTGATGCCAATATTGTTCAGGAGATTGGTCACCCGGCCACGTTGTTTCCGATGGTAGAGGCGGGCATTGGTATCAGCGTACTGCCCGCGCTGGCGCTCCCCTTACCGCAGGGTAGCCATTTACAGGTTAAGCGTCTGACGCCGGTGGTTGAACGACAATTGATGCTGGCGCGACGTAAAAACCGTTCTTTATCTACCGCGGCTCAGGCGTTGTGGGACGTGGTGCGCATGCAGGCCAGTGAGTTAACTGCTGGTCGCGCAAGCGATCCGCTGTATAAGATATAAACCGCCCCATGCCATTTCTGGCAGAAAAATAATGTGAATTCAAACCAGTTTAGCGTACCTCATCGATACCGATTTACTATCGCTTGTCGGGATAAACGGTATTGGTAATCGATTGCGTAGTCCCGCTATAACAGTGTGGTACGCGACGTTATTTTCGATTACTCAGTATTAAGGATATCTCATGAGCCACTCTCTTTTCTCGCAAAATCCCTGGTACAGCGCCGATATTATTCGTGGCTACAAGCCGGATTTCACTCCACGCGTCGCTTTTATTCTTGGCTCAGGCCTGGGCGCGTTGGCGGATCAAATTGAGGATGCGGTGGCCATTTCTTACGAGAAACTTCCCGGATTCCCGGTGAGCACCGTTCACGGTCATGCCGGTGAACTGGTGCTGGGAAATCTGGCGGGCGTACCGGTGGCCTGTATGAAAGGTCGCGGGCATTTTTATGAAGGGCGCGGTATGACGGTGATGACCGATGCCATTCGCACACTGAAGCTGCTGGGTTGTGAACTGTTATTTTGTACTAATGCCGCAGGCTCCCTCCGCCCTGAAGTTGGGCCAGGTAGTCTGGTTGCGCTTAGCGATCACATCAATACGATGCCTGGTACACCGATGGTGGGACTTAACGATGATCGTTTTGGCGAGCGATTCTTTTCGCTGGCGAATGCCTATGATGCTGACTATCGTGCAATCCTGCAAACCGTTGCCGCAGAAGAAGGTTTCCCGCTGAGCGAAGGCGTATTTGTCTCTTATCCGGGACCAAACTTTGAAACCGCGGCAGAAATTCGCATGATGCAAATCATTGGTGGCGATGTCGTGGGGATGTCGGTGGTGCCTGAAGTTATCTCTGCCCGCCATTGCGGTCTGAAAGTGGTTGCGGTCGCAGCTATCACTAACCTGGCGGAAGGTTTGGGCGATGTGAAATTATCTCACGCGCAGACGCTGGCGGCAGCGGAACTCTCCCGGCAGAACTTTATCAATCTGATCTGCGGCTTTTTGCGCAAACTGGCCTGAATAATTAAAAATTGACCCCGCTTGCGGGGTCTTACTTTTTTGGCAAGGAACGGAAAAATGGGTATCGCATCTCGCTTAAAGCTCATGTCGTTTTTGCAATATTTCATCTGGGGGAGCTGGCTGGTTACCCTGGGTTCTTACATGATTAATACCCTGGATTTTACCGGCGCGAATGTGGGTATGGTCTACAGTTCGAAAGGGTTGGCGGCGATTATCATGCCGGGCATAATGGGGATCATTGCCGATAAATGGCTACGCGCCGAACGCGCCTACATGCTTTGCCATCTTGTCTGCGCGGGTGTGTTGCTATATGCCACTACCGTTACCGATCCGCAGACCATGTTCTGGGTGATGTTGGTTAACGCGATGGCATATATGCCGACGATTGCGTTATCGAACAGTGTTTCCTACTCGTGTCTGGCGCAATCGGGTCAGGACCCGGTCACCGCTTTTCCACCCATTCGCGTGTTTGGCACTATAGGGTTTATTGTGGCCATGTGGACGGTGAGTCTGATGGGACTGGAACTGAGCAGTGCGCAACTGTATATCGCTTCTGGCGCATCGTTGCTGCTGGCTCTGTATGCGCTTACGTTGCCGAAAATTCCGGTTGCCGAGAAGAAAGCGAACACAACGCTTGCCAGCAAGCTTGGGCTGGATGCTTTTGTCTTGTTTAAAAATCCACGTATGGCAATCTTCTTTTTGTTTGCGATGATGTTGGGGGCGGTACTGCAAATTACTAATGTCTTTGGCAATCCGTTCCTGCATGATTTTGCTCGTAATCCTGAATTTGCCGACAGTTTTGTGGTGAAGTATCCCTCTATCTTGCTTTCAGTTTCACAGATGGCGGAAGTGGGCTTTATCCTGACTATCCCGTTCTTCCTCAAACGCTTTGGTATTAAAACGGTAATGCTGATGAGCATGCTGGCGTGGACGCTGCGCTTTGGTTTTTTTGCCTTTGGCGATCCGTCCCCGGTCGGCTTTGTGATGCTGCTGATGTCGATGATTGTCTATGGTTGCGCGTTTGATTTCTTCAATATTTCAGGATCGGTGTTTGTAGAGCAGGAAGTGAGTTCTAACATTCGCGCCAGTGCGCAGGGGCTGTTTATGACGATGGTCAATGGCGTGGGCGCTTGGGTTGGCTCAATCCTGAGCGGGATGGCGGTAGATTACTTCTCTGTCGATGGCGTTAAGGACTGGCAGACTATCTGGTTAGTCTTTGCCGCGTATGCGCTGGCATTGGCGGTTATCTTTGCATTGTTCTTTAAATACAAGCATGAGCCAGAAAAATTGGCGCAGAAATCGCTGGCGCATTAACGTGACATTCGCGGCGGGGGACTGATACCCGCCGTTTCATTTTCCGCGATGCAATGTGGTAACTTTGCGCATTATCCTTTGTCCTCAGGAGCGCATTATCTATGGAACGCACGCACCGTATCGATCTGAAGTTACTGCGTTATTTTCTTGCTGTCGCAGAAGAACTGCATTTTGGACGCGCTGCTGCTCGCCTGAATATGTCGCAACCGCCGCTCAGTACGCATATTAAAGAGCTGGAACAACAACTCGGCACTTTGCTGTTTATCCGACATTCCCGCAGTGTAGCCTTAACACATGCCGGAAAAATTTTGATGGAAGAGTCGCGCCGATTGCTATCCAGTGCGAATCAGGCGCTGGCGAGAGTAGAGCAAATTGGTCGAGGCGACGCAGGGCGGATTGAACTCGGTGTTATCGGTACGGCGATGTGGGGAAAAATGCGTCCAGTGATGCGGCGTTTTTTAAAAGATAACCCTAACGTTGAGGTGCTGTTTCGCGAGAATATGCCTGCCATGCAGATGACGATGCTGGAGCGACGTGAGCTGGATGCGGGAATTTGGCGGATGGCGACAGAACCTTCGCCTGGATTCACCAGCCTACGTTTGCACGAATCCTCTTTTCTGGTGGCGATGCCAGAAGAGCATCCCCTGGCAGAACTTGCCGCGATACCATTGGAAGCGTTGCGGAACGAATATTTTGTCACGATGCCCTCCATTCATACCGACTGGGCATTTTTACAGCGCGTTTGCCAAAGCGCCGGATTTTCACCAATGATTATTCGCGAGGTGAAGGAGCCGCAAACGGTGTTGGCGATGATCAGTATGGGAGTTGGAATTACGTTGATTGCAGACAGTTATGCGCAAATGAGCTGGCCGGGTGTGGTGTTCCGTCCGTTAGAGGAACGTATTCCGGCGGATTTGTATATTGTGTATGACCAGCAGCAGGCAACGCCCGCGCTGGAGAAACTGGTGGCGGCGTTGATGGTATGATGTCTGCGCCGGATGGCGACTAACGTCTTATCCGGCCTACGCGTGCGGTATTGCCTGTAGGCCTGATAAGCGCAGCGCATCAGGTAAGCAGATTCGAATCTTTCATATCGCAGATAGCAAAAAGGCGCCGCCAGCGCCCTTTTTACATTGGTGGGTCGTGCAGGATGACTCGCTTCGCTCGCCCTTCGGGTCGTCGCCGTAAACGGCTCCGTTGTCTCACTACGTTCGACCCGAACCTACTGCAGGTTCGAATCGTTGAATTTTGCGCATAGCAAAAAGGCGCCTTTAGGGCGCCTTTTTACATTGGTGGGTCGTGCAGGATGACTCGCTTCGCTCGCCCTTCGGGTCGTCGCCGTAAATGGCTCCGTTGTCTCACTACGTTCGACCCGAACCTGCTGCAGGTTCGAATCGTTGAATTTTTCGCATAGCAAAAAGGCGCCTTTAGGGCGCCTTTTTACATTGGTGGGTCGTGCAGGATTCGAACCTGCGACCAATTGATTAAAAGTCAACTGCTCTACCAACTGAGCTAACGACCCGAAGTGGTGGGTGATGACGGGATCGAACCGCCGACCCCCTCCTTGTAAGGGAGGTGCTCTCCCAGCTGAGCTAATCAC
>NZ_JAHLQZ010000468.1:0-210 GCF_018919505.1 Citrobacter sp. S55_ASV_140 | reverse complement strand
GGTGCATCCGGGAGGATTCGAACCTCCGACCGCTCGGTTCGTAGCCGAGTACTCTATCCAGCTGAGCTACGGATGCATCGGGAAACTTGCTTTACTGCCGATATTGATATCGTAATAAACGATATCAAGTAAGAGATGGTGCATCCGGGAGGATTCGAACCTCCGACCGCTCGGTTCGTAGCCGAGTACTCTATCCAGCTGAGCTACGGA
>NZ_JAHLQZ010000047.1:0-27629 GCF_018919505.1 Citrobacter sp. S55_ASV_140 | reverse complement strand
TTCGGTTTTGAAATCCCGAATGCGCCTGGCAAGTACTTCTACGTCTGGCTGGATGCGCCGATTGGCTATATGGGATCGTTCAAAAACCTGTGCGATAAGCGCGGCGACACCACTAGCTTTGACGAATACTGGAAGAAAGACTCTACCGCCGAGCTATATCACTTCATCGGTAAAGATATCGTCTACTTCCACAGCCTGTTCTGGCCTGCCATGCTGGAAGGCAGCAACTTCCGTAAGCCGACCAATCTGTTCGTACACGGTTATGTGACGGTGAACGGCGCGAAGATGTCCAAATCTCGCGGCACCTTTATTAAGGCCAGCACCTGGCTGAAGCACTTTGACGCCGACAGCCTGCGCTACTACTACACCGCGAAGCTCTCTTCACGTATTGATGACATCGACCTGAACCTGGAAGACTTTGTCCAGCGCGTTAACGCCGATATCGTCAACAAGGTGGTTAACCTGGCCTCCCGTAACGCTGGTTTTATCGCCAAGCGTTTTGACGGCGTGCTGGCGGCAGAACTGGCCGATCCGGCACTGTATAAAACCTTTACCGATGCCGCTGCGGTCATTGGCGAAGCGTGGGAAAGCCGTGAATTCGGTAAAGCTATCCGTGAGATCATGGCGCTGGCCGATGTGGCAAACCGCTACGTTGACGAACAGGCTCCGTGGGTTGTGGCTAAACAGGAAGGCCGCGACGCGGACCTGCAGGCAATTTGCTCGATGGGCATCAACCTGTTCCGCGTGCTGATGACTTACCTGAAACCGGTACTGCCGACGCTGGCTGAGCGTGTTGAAGCTTTCCTGAACAGCGAACTCAGCTGGGATGCTATCGAGCAACCGCTGCTCGGTCACAAGGTCAACACCTTTAAAGCGCTCTACAATCGCATCGACATGAAACAAGTTGAAGCGCTGGTTGAGGCGTCTAAAGAAGAGGTGAAAGCCGCAGCCGCACCGGTTACCGGCCCGCTGGCGGACGATCCGATTCAGGAAACCATCACCTTTGACGATTTCGCCAAAGTTGACCTGCGCGTAGCGTTGATTGAAAACGCTGAGTTTGTAGACGGTTCTGACAAGCTGCTGCGTCTGACGCTGGATCTCGGTGGCGAAAAGCGTAACGTCTTCTCCGGTATTCGTTCTGCTTATCCGGATCCGCAGGTTCTGATTGGACGTCAGACCATTATGGTAGCCAACCTGGCTCCGCGTAAAATGCGCTTCGGTATTTCCGAAGGTATGGTGATGGCGGCGGGTCCTGGCGGGAAAGATATCTTCCTGTTAAGTCCGGACGAAGGCGCAAAACCAGGCCAACAGGTGAAGTAAGACCTATCAAGCGCTGCAATGGCAGCGCTTTTTTTTGCAGTAGCTATTCCCCTAATCTCAAACGCGTCACTTCACTCCATTTTCGGACTGCTCAGCCATCGCGATTAGATTTATTCTATACTGCTTTGCTATTAAGGTCGTACGGGCCCATCAAATTCATAGGCTCTATTATTTTGCATCCGATATTCATGAAATGGAGTTTTACATGACAGCGTTTCAAAAATTAGTTTCTCTTGCCGTAGCGTCGGTTGTCATTTTTTCCCTGACGGGGTGTGGTGATAAAGAAGAGACAAAAACATTTAATGCCAACCTAAACGGCTCGGATATTACCGTCTCTTACACCTATAAGGGCGATAAGGTTCTGAAACAAATCTCTGAAAGCAAAATCAGCTATGCGTCGGTCGGCGCCAGCAATAAAGAAGAAGCAGCAAAAGTATTTGACGCCTTAAGCGCTAAATATCAAAACATCCCTGGCATAGAAGAAAAGCTCACCTATTCAGATACCTATGCGCAGGAAAACGTCACTATCGATATGGAAAAAGTCGATGTAAAAGCATTGCAGGCAATTTCCGGGATGAAGCTGTCTGAGAATACCGATAAAAACATCAGCATGAAGCAAATGCAAACGGTAATGGAATCGGCGGGTTTTAAAGAAGTGAAGTAAACCGTCGGCGACCCGATTTTAATCGTGGTCGCCCGTTTTTCTCGTTATGCTTTCGTGCTATGTACGCGTGCGGTCAAACCGCGCAGGAAATAACGCAGGAACTGATCGCCGCATTCGCGATAGTTTTTATGATCCGGCGCGCGCATCATGGCGGTAATTTCCGGCATCGACACGCGAAATTTCTGCTCGGTCATAATGGCCAGAATATCATCGGTTTTCAGCGAAAAGGCGATACGCAGCTTTTTCAGCACCGTATTGTTATTAACACGACGCTCAAGCGCCAGCTCCGGCGCTGATTCATCTTTCCCACGCAGATGATAAATCAGACCGTTTAAAAAACCGGAAAGAATGATATCCGGGCAACGCACAAACCCGTCTTCATCTTCTTTTGTCATCCAGGTATCAAAACCCGCGGAGGTGGATTCCATGTCAGCAAGCGCAAGAATACGCACCATGTCGTTATTGTTCGCTTTCAGGGTGTAGCGCAGGCTACGAAGAATATCGTTACTTAGCATAGAGCCTTCAACAGTCGGTGATGCAATGGCGCGCAGTGTATCAGTTTTACAGTCCAATCGCCTCTTTTAGGCTTTTAAGATAACGACGACTCACCGGAACGGTCAGCCCGTTACGCAAAATCAGCTCGGCCTGGCCGTTATCTTCCAGTCGGATTTCCTGCAATTGCGCCAAATTCACCAGATATTGGCGGTGGCAGCGCAGGAGTGGCGTACGGCTTTCCAGCGTTCTGAGCGTTAACTCTGTGAACCCCTCTTTGCCATCGCTACTGGTGACATACACGCCGCTCATACGGCTGCTGATAAACGCCACATCATCCATTTGCAGCAAATAAATACGGCTATGACCGCTGCACGGAATAAACTTCAGCGGCTGCTGATGCTCGGGCAGTAGCGATACATCCTGCTTCGTGCGTTCCTGACGTAAACGGCTCAGCGTTTTTTCCAACCGCGCTTCTTCAATCGGCTTGAGCAGATAATCAAACGCGTGTTCTTCAAAGGCTTTGACCGCATACTCATCAAACGCGGTCAGGAAAACAATGTACGGACGATGTTCGGGATCAAGCATCCCGACCATTTCCAGGCCGCTGATACGCGGCATCTGAATATCGAGAAACAGGACATCCGGGTGCAGTTTATGTACCGCGCCGATGGCTTCCACCGCATTCGAACACTCCCCGATAATCTCGATGTCGCTTTGCTCCTGCAACAGGATCCGCAGATTCTCCCGCGCTAACGGTTCGTCATCGACAATCAGCACTTTGATCATGCCTGTTCCTCCAGAGGAAGTCGTAAAGTAATTCGGGTAAAGCGGTCAGGTTCACACGCTACGCTGATGCCAAAATCATCGCCAAACCGCTCGCGTAGTCGCTTATCGACCAGATTCATACCCAACCCGCTGGCCTCAGACGTTGGCTGATACAGCCCGGCATTATCTTCAATATCCAGCATCAGATACTGCCCTTCGCGACGGGCGGTAATCGACACCTCTCCGGTATCCAGTAGTTGAGAGGTACCATGCTTAATGGCATTCTCCACGATGGGCTGCAGGGTAAAAGCCGGTAATTGCTGATGCGAAAGTTCATCAGGCACCGTTAAAGTCACCTGTAGCCGTGACTGGAATCGTGCCTTTTCAATTTGCAAATAGGCGTTCACGTGCTCAATTTCATCGGCCAGTGTGACAATCTCCGACGGGCGTTTTAAGTTTTTGCGAAAGAAGGTCGACAGGTACTGCACCAGTTGACTGGCCTGCTCGCTATCGCGGCGGATCACGGCTTTGATGGTATTGAGCGCATTGAACAGAAAATGAGGATTCACCTGGGCATGCAGGAGTTTTATTTCTGACTGCGTAAGCATTGCTTTTTGCCGCTCGTACTGTCCGGCCAGTATTTGCGCCGAAAGTAGCTGAGCGATCCCCTCCCCCAGCGTGCGGTTGATCGAGCTAAAGAGGCGGTTTTTAGCCTCATACAGTTTGATGGTCCCCATCACCCGCTGATTTTCACCCCGCAGCGGAATCACCAGCGTCGAGCCTAATTTGCATTGCGGATGCAAAGAGCAACGGTAAGGGACTTCATTCCCGTCGGCATACACCACCTCTCCGGTTTCTATTGCCCGTAGAGTGTACGACGACGAAATCGGTTTACCAGGCAGGTGGTGATCGTCACCAATGCCGGTAAATGCCAGCAGCTTCTCACGATCGGTAATCGCCACCGCGCCGATATCCAGCTCTTCGTACAGCACCTGAGCCACCTTCATGCTGTTAACCTCGTTGAACCCCTGACGCAAAATACCTTCCGTAGAGGCGGCAACTTTGAGCGCAGTAGCGGAAAAAGCGGAGGTGTATTTTTCAAACATCGCCCGTTTATCGAGCAATATACGCATAAACAGGGCTGCGCCCACGGTATTGGTGACCATCATCGGGGCGGCAATATTGCTGACCAACCGAAACGCATCATCAAAGGGACGAGCAATTAATAAGATAATCAGCATCTGCACCAGTTCGGCCACAAAGGTAATCGCGCCCGCCGTCAACGGGCTGAAGACTTTATCGGTACGGCCGCGACGAGTGAGCACGCTGTGCACCAGCCCGCCGAGTAAACCTTCCACAATGGTCGAAATCATGCAGCTTAGCGCCGTCATACCGCCCATTGAATAACGGTGTAAGCCACCGGTCAGACCGACTAAACCACCGACTACGGGACCGCCAAGCAGCCCGCCCATCACCGCGCCGATGGCACGCGTGTTAGCAATAGAGTCATCAATGTGCAGCCCGAAATAGGTGCCCAATATGCAGAAAATGGAAAAGGTGACATAGCAAAGCAGTTTGTGCGGGAGACGGATAGTGACCTGCATCAGCGGGATAAACAAACGCGTTTTGCTCATTAGCCACGCGATAACGAGAAACACGCACATCTGCTGAAGCAGCAGCAACACCAGATTAAACTCGTACATACGCGCCAACCACACATCACTTAAAAGCGCGTAACATACATGGGCTGCGCGTAACTTTCTTTGAAGTGTTGCAAAAAAACAGGAATTTGTGAGAACGATCACTCGAAAGCGCGAGTAGGACGACAAACTCACCCCTTCGCTGATCAAAAAACAGACAAAACTACCTGGTTCGTAAAAGAGCGTCTAAAGTAAAACTGGGACCTCGCGAGCAAGAGTGAGACGACGATGGCGCTTTACACAATCGGTGAAGTGGCTTTGCTTTGTGATATCAACCCTGTCACTTTACGCGCGTGGCAGAGGCGTTACGGATTACTCAAACCGCAGAGGACAGACGGCGGTCATCGCCTGTTTAACGACGCGGATATTGACCGGATCCGAGAGATAAAACGCTGGATAAACAACGGCGTTCAGGTCAGTAAGGTGAAAATGTTGCTCAGCAATGAGAACATTGATGTGCATAACGGCTGGCGTGAACAGCAAGAGACGCTATTAAGCTATTTGCAAAGCAATAATTTGCATAGTCTGAGAATGTGGATCAAAGAGCGTGGCCAGGATTATCCCGCACAAACGCTCAACACCCATTTGTTCACACCGTTACGCCGCCGTCTGCAATGTCAGCAGCCGATCCTCCAGGCGTTACTCGGGATCCTCGACGGCGTCCTCATCAACTATATCGCGATTTGTCTGGCCTCAGCGCGCAAGAAACAGGGTAAAGATGCGCTGGTTGTCGGCTGGAACATTCACGATACCACCCGTTTGTGGCTGGAGGGTTGGGTTGCCAGTCAGCAGGGATGGCGCGTTGACGTTCTGGCCCACTCACTGAACCAACTACGACCGGAAATGTTCGAAGGTCGAACCTTACTTGTCTGGTGCGGCGAGAACCAGACGCCCGCTCAGCAGCAACAGCTGAGTGAATGGCGCGCGTTAGGTCACGATATTTATCCACTCGGTATTTAATATTCTATTAACAAAAGTGTACAATCCTTAGATTCACATAAGGAGTGCACAATGAGCGCAGCTAAAATCGGTGTAATAACCCTCTTCCTGCTGATGGCTATCGGCGGTATCGGCGGCGTCATGCTGGCAGGCTACACCTTCATTTTACGTGCCGGGTAAGGTAGCTCGCTAATCGCTCAAATCCGCGATCGACAATCACTGCCGCCAACGCGACCAGCAACGCCCCCTGAATCACATAGGCGGTATTGAATCCGCTAAGTCCGATAATTATCGGCGTGCCCAGCGTATTCGCCCCGACGGTTGAGGCTATCGTTGCGGTGCCGATATTAATGATCACCGATGTGCGGATCCCCGCCAGAATAACCGGTGCCGCCAGCGGCAACTCCACTTTACGCAGGCGCTGCCAGCGACTCATCCCCATCCCGCTGGCGATATCCATCACGCTGACAGAGATGCCTCCCAGCCCCGCCAGGGTTGCCTGTAGGATCGGTAACACGCCATACAGGATCAGCGCGATAACCGCCGGCTCAAGACCAAATCCCATCACCGGCACGGCAATCGCCAGCACCGCGACCGGGGGAAAAGTCTGCCCCACGGCGGCGATAGTTTCCACCATCGGCCTGAACTCTGCCCCCCAGGGCCGGGTTACCGCAATTCCGGCGCCGGTGCCGATGAGTACAGCGATAAGACTCGATATTCCCACCAGCGCAAAATGACTCAGCGCCAGCGTCGTAAAACTTTCCTGCTGATACACGGGACGCGGCAACTCTGGAAACAACGAACTAAACAGGGCCTGACTGTGCGGCAACCCGACCAACAGGATCAGGAACAGGACAACCAGCCACAGCAGTGGATCAGCAAGACGTTTCACGGGGCGGCATCTCCGAAAGCAGATCGCGAAAGTGAAGCGTACCGCAGGACACGCCCTGCTGCGTCACAACCGGCAGGACATCGCATCCCCGCGCCACAAACATCGACAGCGCATCACGCAGCGTCATTTCAGCCACCAGCGGCTCACCGTCTGAATGTTCGCCGCGACGGATAAAATCACCTACTGTACGCAGCGACAGTAACCGTACGCCCAGTTCGCTGCGGCCAAAGAACGTTTGTACGAAATCGTTCGCTGGCGCCGTCAGCATCGACAACGGCGTCCCTTGCTGCACGACCTTACCCGCGTCCATCAGGACCAGATGTTCCGCCAGCCTCAGCGCCTCGTCGATATCATGCGTCACCAATACAATGGTACGCCCCAGAAGACGATGAATACGGGTCATCTCCTGCTGCAGCGCACCGCGGGTGACGGGATCCAGCGCGCCAAAAGGCTCATCCATCAGTAGCACCTGCGGATCTGCCGCCAGCGCGCGTGCAACCCCGACCCGCTGCTGTTGCCCACCGGAAAGCTGATGCGGATAACGGTGACGCAAACTCGCCTCCAGCCCCAACAGCGCCATAAGTTCATCTGTGCGATCATCAATACGCGAACGCGACCACTTTTGTAATTGCGGCACGGTGGCGATGTTCTGCGCGACGGTCCAGTGCGGGAACAAACCGATAGACTGGATCGCGTACCCCATACGCCGCCTTAACTCCAGTACCGGCAGACTGCGAATCTCCTCGCCCGCAAAAAGAATCTGCCCGCGGTCATGCTCGACCAGTCGATTGATCATCTTCAGTGTGGTGGATTTCCCGGAACCCGACGTGCCAATCAGCACCGAAAAGCTCCCCTCCGCCAAATGCAGATTAAGGTCGTCGACGGCTTTTTGCTGACCGTAGGTTTTACTGACATGACTAAATTCAATCATTATTCGTTCCCTTCAGCAGCGCTAGCCCTAAATCAAACAGCGCATCAATCAACACTGCCAGCACAACTACCGGGATCACGCCCAGCAGCACTAAATCAACGGCGCTACTGAGCAATCCCTGAAAGACCAGCGCGCCAAAGCCCCCGGCACCGATCAGTGCGGCAATCACCGCCATCCCTACTGTCTGGATCATCACCACCCGCAAACTGCGCAAGAAGACCGGCAGCGCCAGCGGCAACTGCACCGAGATAAACCGTTGACGCGCGCTCATCCCCATCGCCCGGGCGCTTTCCAGTACATCCTGTGGAACCTGATTCAGTCCAGCCACCACGCCACGTACCAACGGTAAGAGCGCGTACAGTACCAACGCAATAAGCGCGGGTGTCAGGCCGGTTCCCGCAACGCCGAGTGAGCTTAACCAGGGAAAATGCTTAACCAGCCCAGCGAGCGGCGCAATCAACAGGCCAAACAAGGCCACCGAGGGAATGGTCTGGATAATGTTCAGTACGGCGAAAACGGGTCCCTGACGCGAGTCAGAAAAAGAGCACCAAACGCCCAGCGGCACGCCAAGGAATAGCGCGGGTATCACGGTGCCAAACAGAATAGTCAGATGCTGCGCCAGTGCGTCGTTAAAGACATCCTGGCGGTTGGCATACTCTTTAAGCAGGGAAAGATCGTTAAACGTGCCGGACAGTAATAACACTATCGGCATAACAAAAAGTTGCGCATGCAGCACCCATCGCCACAACATCTGACGGGTGATGCGCCGAATGGCGTCACTGGCAGCCAGCAGCATGAATCCGAGACCCAGCCAGAACCCGGAGCCAAGACTGGTTCTGGCCAACGTACTGCCCGTCTGCGCCAGATACGTTGCCGTTGTACCTGCGGTTACCAGCGCCGCAATCACCAACAGCTGGCTGATAACAAGCGTCAATATATTGCCGGATTTGCCCGACACAAAGCACAGAAGAAACAGTAGCAGACAGGCCACCGCCAGTCCCCACGCCATGTCGGGCCTGATATCCCAGAGTTGACGACCTTCGCCGGAAACCAGGCGATTGGGAGCATAGCTAATGAAAGGAAGCGCAGCTGCTGCGAAGGTAAGAAGAACCAGCAGCAACAGCACCCGATTAACCGAGATATTGGACAAAACACCCACCCGCCGTAAATTCCGTTACTTAACCCATCCTTTTTGCTTCAGATAATCTGCTGCAACTTTTTTTGCATCCAGACCCTCTACGGCAATACTGGCGTTAAGCTGCTGGAGCGTTTTTTCATCCAGACTGGCAAAAACAGGCTGCAGCCATTCTTCCATTTGCGGATAGTACTTGAGTACCGACTCACGTACCACTGGCGCAGGCGCATAAATCGGCTGAACGCCTTGCGGATCGCTTAACGTTTGCAGCCCCAGCGCGGCGACCGGACCATCGGTGCCGTAGGCCATCGCGGCATTGACGCCGGAGGTTTGCTGCGCTGCGGCTTTAATCGTCACGGCGGTATCCCCCCCGGCCAGTGATAAAAGCTGATTCTGATTCAGTTTAAAATCATAGGCTTTTTCAAACGCGGGCAGCGCGTCCGCACGTTCGATAAACTCCGCAGAGGCGGCCAGTTTGAAAGTGCCCCCCTCCTTGAGGTAGCGCCCTAAGTCTGCAAGCGAAACCAGTTTATTCTTTTCGGCGACATCCTGGCGGACCGCAATGGTCCAGGTATTGTTGGCGGGCGCAGGCGTTAGCCAGACCAGTTTATTTTTCTCTGCGTCCAGCTTTTTCACTTTGTCGAAACCAGCCTGCGCATTTTTCCACGCCGGATCATTCTCATCTTTAAAGAAGAAGGCGCCATTGCCGGTATATTCCGGGTAGATATCCAGCTCGCCGGATGTAATCGCGCCACGCACCACTGGCGTAGTCCCCAGTTGCACTTTATTGACGGTTTTCACACCATGGCTTTCGAGCACTTGCAAAATAATGTTACCGAGCAGCGCCCCTTCGGTATCAATTTTTGACCCAACCGTAACGGGCGACGCGGCCTGCAAGGGCATACTTATCGCGGCTAACAATGCCAACGACCCTACCCCAAACTTTGAGATTATCATGCTGTGCTCCTCATCCTTTTGCGGCCCTTTTCAGAGACTTGAGGAAAAAGCATAGTCGAAAAATCAGGCCTTAACCTGGCAATTGGGTAGTAACACTGAGAGTAATTAGCAGTAAGGCGATAAAAAAATCCGGCAAACCCAAAGTGAATTTGCCGGATAGCGTTATTTCATAGACCAGATAAGCATTGCGCCATCAGGCATGATGCGTGGCTTTCTTCATCAACTACAGCAGTTCAAATTCACCCTGCTTCACTCTGGCGGAATCCACGCCGATAAAGACGTTAAATTTACCCGGTTCAGCATCGTATTTCATACGCTGGTTCCAGAATTTCAGCGCTTCGATATCAATCGGGAAGCTGACGGTCTGCGTTTCACCCGGTTTAAGATTCACTTTCTCAAAGCCTTTCAGCTGTTTTACCGGACGGCTCATTGAAGCGGTCACATCCTGCAAATACATCTGAATCACCGTGGCACCTTCGCGCTTGCCGGTGTTGGTCACCTGGACGCTGGCCGTCACAGTCCCGTCACGTTTCATCGTCGGTGCAGAGAGTTTCACATCCGAAACGGTAAAGGTGGTGTAGCTCAGGCCATAGCCAAAGGGATACAACGGACCGTTTGCCTCGTCAAAATAACGCGAGGTGTACTTATTCGGCTTATCGGCGTTATACGGACGACCGGTATTGAGATGGCTGTAATAGACCGGAATCTGTCCGACAGAGCGTGGGAAAGACATCGGCAGCTTGCCTGATGGGTTGTAATCGCCAAACAACACATCGGCGATGGCGTTACCGCCTTCCGTCCCGGCAAACCAGGTTTCGAGGATCGCATCAGCCTGTTGATCTTCCTTAACCAGCGCCAGCGGACGTCCGTTCATCAGCACCAGCACCAGCGGTTTGCCCGTTGCTTTCAGCGCGGCAATCAGGTCACGTTGGCTCTGCGGAATAGTAATGTCCGTACGGCTGGAGGCTTCATGCGCCATTCCCTGTGCCTCACCGACCACCGCAACCACCACATCAGACTGTTTCGCCGCGTCAACGGCTTCATCAATCATCGCCTGCGGCGAACGCGGATCAACTTTCACCGCCTCTTCATACAGGTTCAGGAAGTCGACAATGCCTTTATCGTTGGTGATATTCGCCCCTTTGGCGTATATCACTTTGCCCTGCTCGCCAATGGCATTTTTAATCCCCGTCAGCACCGTTACCGACTGATCGGCAACACCCGCTGCGGACCAACTGCCCATCACATCACGCTTGCTGTCGGCCAGTGGTCCGACAACCGCCACGGTGGCGGATTTTTTCAGCGGCAGCGTGTCGAGGCGGTTTTTCAGCAGCACCAGGCTTTCACGCGCCACTTCACGCGCTTCTTTACGGTGCAGGCGGCTTTCGGCGTTGGTATCCACCGGGTCAGACTCTTTGGCGCCCAGATGGCTGTACGGATCGTTAAACAGCCCCATATCATATTTCACGTTCAGCACGTGACGCGCAGCGTCGTCAAGCTCCGCCATCGTCACTTTGCCTGATTTAATCAGCCCCGGCAGGTATTTGCTGTAATACTCATCGCTCATACTCATGTTGATGCCGGACTTGATAGCCACGCGTACCGCATCCTCAGGATCGGAGGCGGTGCCGTGCTTAATCAGTTCCTTAATCGCGCCGTGATCGGAAACGGTGATGCCTTTAAAGCCCCACTCATCGCGCAGCACGTCTTTCAGCAGCCATGCATCCGACGTCGCCGGCGTACCGTTGAGTGAATTAAGTCCTACCATCACCGCGCCGCTACCGGCATCCAACCCAGCTTTGTACGGCGGCATGTAGTCGTTAAACAGACGCTGCGGGCTCATGTCGACGGTGTTGTACTCTTTCCCGCCCTCTACCGCACCATAAGCGGCGAAGTGCTTGACGCTGGTCATTACCGAATAGCGATCGGCCGGGCTTTTCCCCTGCATCGCTTCCACCATGGTTTTACCCATTGTGGCGGTCAAATACGTGTCTTCGCCAAACCCTTCCGATGCCCGGCCCCAGCGCGGATCGCGGGAGACATCAACCATCGGCGCCCAGGTCATGTTCAGGCCATCGTCAGCGGCTTCATACGCTGAAACGCGACCGACGGTTCTGACCGCATCGAGATTAAAGGAGGACGCCAGACCGAGGCTTATCGGGAACACGGTACGCTGGCCGTGCAATACGTCGTAGGCAAAAAAGAGAGGAATTTTCAGGCGGCTGAGTTCCATCACCTGATCCTGCATTTTGCGGATATCCTGGCGTGTGACGGTGTTAAAAATAGCCCCAACCTGCCCGTCTTTGATCATCTCGCGGATGGCTTCCTTCGGATTATCAGGCCCGACGCTGATTAAGCGTAATTGACCAATTTTCTCATCCACGGTCATCTGTTTGAGTAAATCGGTAACAAACGCATCCCGCGCTTCTGGCGTCAGCGGATGGTTACCAAACAGAGTGTCCGCCAGCGCGGGTTGCACTGCCAGACTCACCGCAACACCTACAGAACATAGCCATTTCATGTTGATTCTCTCTTTATTTTTTCCTGACGCATCAGCGAAAATATAACAAAAACCGCAATTTGCCGTAAGACTAAACGGGAGCGCTAAAGAAAGCTAAGGTTATTCTCCTAATTTTCAAAACCAGCGTGAATCAATGAAAGACAAGCCAGAGACAATATGAATGAGAAAGCGTATTGTCATACAAAGCGCTATGCTTGTTCCTGATATTGAGTCCCACCACAAGGAGTGGAGAATGTCTTCCATTACAACAGATAATAAAGCTTTCCTGAATGAACTGACCCGCCTGGTGGGTCATTCGCACCTGCTCACTGAAGCCGCTAAAACCGCCCGCTATCGCAAGGGATTCCGCTCCGGCCAGGGCGATGCGCTCGCCGTCGTTTTCCCGGGCTCGCTTTTAGAATTGTGGCGCGTCCTGAACGCCTGTGTCGCCGCAGACAAAATCATTCTGATGCAGGCCGCCAATACCGGCCTGACCGAAGGCTCTACGCCAAGCGGCAATGATTACGACCGTGAGATTGTTATTATCAGCACCCTGCGTCTTGATAAGCTGCACGTCATCGGCAAAGGCGAACAGGTGCTGGCCTGGCCTGGAACAACGCTCTATTCGCTGGAAAAAGCGCTCAAACCTTTTGGTCGTGAACCGCATTCAGTGATCGGTTCTTCCTGCATCGGTGCTTCCGTGATTGGCGGCATTTGTAACAACTCCGGCGGCTCGCTGGTGCAACGAGGCCCGGCCTACACGGAGATGTCGCTGTTTGCGCGTATTGATGAACAGGGCAAATTACAGCTGGTTAACCATCTGGGCATCGACCTTGGCCAAACCCCAGAGCAGATCCTTAGCAAACTCGATGACGAGCGCATCAAAGATGACGATGTTCGCCACGACGGACGTCATGCGCACGATCACGACTACGTGACCCGCGTCAGAGATATTGAGGCGGACACGCCCGCACGCTATAACGCCGACCCGGACCGCTTGTTTGAATCTTCCGGTTGTGCCGGAAAGCTCGCGGTTTTCGCCGTGCGTCTGGACACTTTCGAAGCCGAAAAAAATCAGCAGGTCTTTTATATCGGCACCAACCAGCCAGAGGTGCTGACGGAGATCCGCCGTCATATTCTGGCGAAGTTTGAACATCTGCCGGTTGCCGGTGAATATATGCATCGCGATATTTACGACATCGCTGAGCAGTACGGCAAAGATACGTTCCTGATGATTGACAAGCTCGGCACCGACAAAATGCCGTTTTTCTTCACCCTGAAAGGCCGCACCGATGCGATGCTGGAAAAAGTGAAATTTTTCCGTCCGCACTTCACCGACCGGGCGATGCAGAAGTTTGGTCATTTATTCCCCAGCCACTTACCGGCGCGTATGAAAAGCTGGCGCGACAAATACGAGCATCACCTGCTGTTAAAAATGGCCGGTGGCGGCGTGGCTGAAGCGCAAAACTGGCTAAATGAGTTTTTCAAAACGGCCGAGGGCGACTTCTTTGCCTGTACGCCGGAAGAAGGCAGCAAGGCATTCCTGCACCGCTTTGCGGCGGCTGGCGCAGCTATTCGTTATCAGGCCGTTCATGCGGATGAGGTGGAAGATATTCTGGCGCTGGATATCGCGCTGCGTCGTAACGACACCGAATGGTATGAACATCTGCCGCCAGAAATCGACAGCCAACTGGTGCACAAGCTCTATTACGGGCATTTTATGTGCTATGTATTCCATCAGGATTACATCGTCAAAAAAGGCGTGGATGCCCATGCGCTGAAAGAGCAGATGCTGGAGTTACTTCGCGAGCGTGGGGCACAGTATCCGGCGGAGCATAACGTCGGGCATTTGTACCAGGCGCCGGAAACATTAACCCGCTTTTACCGCGAGAATGACCCAACCAACAGTATGAACCCGGGTATTGGGAAAACGAGTAAGCAGAAGTTCTGGAAAGAATCGTAGGCCCGATAAGCATAAGCGCCATCGGGCACGTTGCCGGGGGCGCTTCGCTTGCCCGGCCGACGGTTTAATCGTTCTGCGCGGTTTGCTCACCCGTAGCTGAACCTGCCGCCGCCATCTGCGCCGCTTTTTGCTTTTTGTAGCTCAGCGCCGCCGCCGGAACCGGCATCACCTTGCCGGTTTCAATCCAGGTGCGTAAACGGCTGGCATCGGCAAAGTGGGTATATTTCCCAAAAGCATCCATCACCACCAGCGCCACCGGTTTGTTATTAATCACCGTGCGCATCACCAGACAGTGGCCCGCCGCATTGGTAAACCCGGTTTTAGTTAACTGAATATTCCAGTTATCGCGATACACCAGATGGTTGGTATTACGGAACGGCAATGTATATGCCGGATTGGCAAACGTCGCCATATCTTCACGCGTAGTACTTAGCTGACCAATCAGCGGATACTGTTTGCTGGCAATCAGTAACTTCGTTAAATCACGCGCGGTTGAGACGTTATGAATCGATAACCCGGTCGGCTCCACAAAACGGGTATGGGTCATGCCCAGCGCTTTCGCTTTCGCATTCATCGCCTTGATAAACGCGTTATAGCCGCCAGGGTAATGATGCGCCAGACTGGCTGCCGCACGGTTTTCAGATGACATCAGCGCCAGTAACAGCATGTCTTTACGGCTGATTACACTGTTCAGCCGTACGCGAGAGTAAATTCCTTTCATCTCAGGCGTCTGGCTGATATCAACTTTCAGCTTTTCATCCAGCGGCAGTCGCGCATCAAGCACCACCATCGCCGTCATTAATTTGGTAATCGACGCAATCGGACGCACCAGATCCGGATGGTTCGAATAGATAACCTTGTTGGTATTCAGATCAACAATCATCGCGCTACCGGACGCTATCTCAGGTTGAGAAGCCGCTACGGTAGGTGCCGTTTTCGCCACGGCTTGGGGTGCAAAAGGAACGGCCAGCACCAGGGCAAGGCTTAATAATGAAACTCGGAATTTCAGCATGATGAGATTTCTGATAAGGGTTCACGCACGTCACAACGCACACCGCCCGAGATTAAGTATTTTCTCAGGCTAGCTCAGGCATCATAGCGATCCGGCAGGTTTGCCGCTACAGGATAATCGTCTCGAAATGCTGCGTTGCTGACTTTTACGTCAACAACGCAGCGCAGAGGCGTTTTACAGGTCAGAATAAGCGATAGCCGTAACCCCACAGGATTACCGTAATCGCCAGCAGAACCTCCAGTACCAGCACACCAATAGCCAGCGTGGAACTGGAAAAACTTAACCCTTCCTCACGAGTGATATTCAGAAACGTTGGAATACCGAGATAGAGTAAATAACCGGTGTAAAACAGCGCGATAGTTCCCACCAACGCACACAGCCAGACCAGCGGATAAAGTGCGACCAGACCGCTTAAAAACAGCGGAGTCGCGACATATCCGGCAAAGACCATACAGTGCGCCAGCGATGGACGCTGCGGGTAATTACGCGCCATCCACCAGATAACCCGGCCCATGACAGCCACGCCCGCCAGCATCACGCCGTAAAACAGAATGGCCAGCGCCAGTCCGGTCAACAGGGATAACTGCAGTATGTTGCCGTCACCAAAATTCCAGCCGATTTGTGTGGTACCGATAAACGCGCAAACAACCGGGATTGCCGCCATCAGCAGTACATGATGGGTATAGTGATGCGAAACGCTTTCGTTTTCGCTGTTGATCACGTGCATTTCACGATCGGGATGGGAAAACAGCCCCCAGACATGGTTCATACCGCCCCCTTCTTGTCAGCTCCGGACCTCAACACTTCAAGTATAATTCAGCTTTTGATTATTTTATGTACACAGAGAAAATACCGGATCGCTACGGCGTATTGTTACGTTCACCCAATGTTTATCACTTCTCTGAAACGATACTGCCTGTAAACGTGTTAAGGGTACTATCGCCGTACCCTTAACAATCCCGGCTCCCGGCGGGAAAATTGCCACTTCGTGGTTCCCCCCGCTTATTCCTTCTGGCTACCGGGTCGGGCGCGAGGTAGCATCCCTGCAAAACGCGCCCTGAGCCAGCATCCATGCTGGCTCTCCCGGCCTTACGGAAACACGTCGGCAATTTTCAGCCGGACCAGCCTACACCTCACCATCTGCGTTTTTGGTCTGAACAGCAAAACAGATTTAACTGGAAGTCAGAGCGTTGAAGCGATCCCCCCGGTCCGGCTGAAAATCGATGAGGCGTTGGCGGCTGACCGGGTCTGCCCGCAGGGATGCGGGCAGAGGGGACGGCCTGCATGGATGCAGGCTCGGCCCCGACCCGACAGGCAGACGGCATAAGACGAATAACTCGCGCAGCGACGATTTTCCCGCCGGGAGCCTGGGATGCAAGGGAGGCGGCGGTAAGCCTCCCTTGCACGTTCACGGGTAACGGCGTTTCAGAGAAATGACACCGCGGAGGTGAACGGAACCCTGAGCCAGAATCACATGTCCTTCATAATACTTAACTGACAAGCATTAGATTGCTACGGCGCGGCTTTTCCGGCATCAAGTATTCATAGGGTGTATGCTATAAGCGGTGGAGGTCATACAATCGTATGGATATAAATCATTATGTTGCGCAATACGGCTATGCCGCATTAGTGATTGGCAGTCTGGCTGAAGGGGAAACCATTACCCTGTTAGGCGGCGTCGCGGCCCATCAGGGAGTACTTAAATTTCCGCTGGTGGTGCTCTCCGTCGCGCTGGGCGGGATGATTGGCGATCAGTTGCTCTATTTACTCGGACGTCGTTTTGGCGGCAAAATTCTGCGGCGTTTTTCGCGTCATCAGGCAAAAATTGATTACGCGCAGAAGATGATCCAACGGCGTCCTTATCTGTTCGTGGTCGGCACGCGTTTTATGTACGGTTTTCGCGTTATTGGCCCTTTGCTGATTGGCGCCAGTCACCTGCCACCGAAGATCTTTTTACCGCTCAATATTCTCGGGGCGCTGGTGTGGGCGCTGATATTTACCACTCTGGGTTATGTGGGGGGAGAAGTCATCGCGCCGTGGCTGCACAATCTCGACCAGCACATTAAGCACTGGATATGGCTGGTTCTGGTGATTGTACTGGTGGTAGGCGCGCGCTGGTGGTTGAAAAAACGCAGCAGCAAGAAGACGGCCCGGTAGAGCGGCATCTACCGGGCAGGCGTGTTACGACGCGTGGTAACCGCCGCCCAGCGCGCTGGTCAACTGAATGGAAGCATCCAGCCACTGGCCTTGCAATACCAGACCGTTACACTGCTCACGTAACGCTGGGATCTTTGCTTCGCTGACCCGGGAACCCGCGATAATACCGGCGTTAAATCGCGCCTGCGCAAGTCCCACCACACGCTGTGCATCATGTTCGATCTGCTGCTGATGCTGATTCTTCTGCGCCAGTGTTTCCACCTGCGATGCGGCACGCGCCACGTCATTCACCGCATCTACCACGGCTTTGTTGTAATTCGCCACCGTCAGGTTGCTTTGCGCTTTGGTGATATCAAGATTGGCATTCAATCTGCCGCTGTCGAAAATAGGCAGCGTGAGTCCGGCAGTGACGCCCATTTGCTGCGCGGAATGGCGGAACAGATCGCTCAGATGTAACGCATCTTGTTGTAAAAACGCCATCAAATTCACGTCCGGATAAAACGCGGCTTTGGCCGCATCAATGCTGCTCAGCGACGACTCAATGTACCAGTGGGCGGCCTGTAAATCCGGTCGACGGGCCAGCAGCGAATAACCTAACTGGGACGGGAGCTGGCTTTCTACGGTAGGTAACTTACTGGTATGCAGTTTCAGAACGGTAGACTGTGAATTAGTCAGGGCGCTCAGCCGCGCCTCAATCACTTTCATTTTGCCGTTAACATCGTTCAGCTGCTGATCCGTTTTACTGGAATCGATATCGGTCTCCACGCCTTCCACTGATGAGGTAATGCCGTTTTGATACAGCTGACGATCGACAGTTATCACGTTCTGTTGCTCATTTTTAATCTGCGTCAGTACGCTTTTCAGTGCCGCCTGCGTCTGCCATTCCCAGTACAGACGCGAAACACCGCTCGCCAGCAGCTGGCGGGTTTGTTCACGCTCAGCTTCACGCGCTTTAACGGCCCCAATACGCGCCGTCACTTCGGCCCGATTTTTCCCCCACAGATCCAGATTCCAACCGGCGGTTAAACCAAAGGTCCCGTTGGTGTACCACGGGCCTGTCGTTCCGGCGGCAGGATCGGTAATGGCAAACGGTCCCATCAGCCCTTCAGCTGACATTCTCTGACGCTCAACGTCCGCAGAAAAATCGATCTCCGGACCATCCTGCGCCTCAACGGCCTTCGCCTGCGCCTCCGCCAGTTGAATGCGCTGTTCCGCCACCTGCATATCAGGAGAGTTTCGCAACGTGCTGTCAATCAGCGCATTAAGCTGAGGATCGTGGTATGCCTTCCACCATTGGCTGTCCGGCCAGCCATTTTTTAACGCCGCAGGTAAGGCGGAATCGACATTCGCAGCAGGGGTCTGCTGCGACAGAGACTGACGGTCATCATGCATAGGTGCACAGCCAGCCATGAGAATAAAAAGGGGCAACAATGCCGTCGCGGCAAAAACAGAATTACGATTCATGGAGATATACAGGTAAGAAAAGATGCGCAGAGAGTACGACTTGTCGCTGTTACTTTTTTAGTTACGCGTGGCAATACATCTTTGGCAATAAAAATATATAATCAGAAAAATATACACCACACAAATAATACAGATTAAATAATTTTAATAATTTATAGATGGAAACCTTATGTCACAGAATATTTATGACGACCCGGAATTCTTTGCCGGATATGCCACGCTGGATCGTTCAGTAAAAGGACTTGATGGCGCACCGGAATGGCCAGCAATACAGGCTATGCTCCCCGCTCTGCAGGGTAAAAACATTCTCGATTTGGGCTGCGGATATGGCTGGTTTTGTCGCTACGCGCGCGATAATCATGCCGCCAGCGTCGTGGGGCTGGATATCTCACAAAAGATGTTAACCCAGGCGCATAATATGACTCACGGCAATGGCATCGTCTATCGCCGTGAAGATCTCGAAACGCTTACGCTCTCGCCGGCGTCTTTCGACCTGGCGTATAGCTCTCTTGCCCTGCACTATTTACACGATATTGAACGATTATTCGTAACGATTTACCAGGCATTAACACCGGGAGGCATGTTGGTTTTCTCTGCCGAGCACCCCATTTATACCGCACCGCTTAACCAGGGCTGGATAAAAGACAAAACCGGGCAGCTGTCCTGGCCGGTTAATCATTACCAACAAGAAGGCGAGCGTATCAGTAACTGGTTTGCTGAAGGCGTTAAAAAACAGCATCGCAAGCTGGCGACCTGGATTAACGCGCTCATTGCCGCCGGATTCGACATTGTGTGTGTTGATGAATGGGGACCCTCTGCTCAGCAGATTGCTGAAAACCCGGCGCTGGATGAAGAAAAAGAGCGGCCAATGGTGTTTCTGCTAAGCGCACGTAAACCCGCATAACAGCGCCACCAGGCAGAATAGTTGATACTTTCCTATACTCAATCTGAATTTACCAAAAAAAGGAAAGTTAATGAAAATTCTGCTGTGGATTATTCTAATTATTTTTCTGATTGGACTGTTGGTGGTAACCGGCGTGTTTAAGATGATTTTTTGATGTTGTCTTTTAGCCCAGGCCTGATAGCAGAAATGTCAGGCGATTGTTCTCTCTGATGCCGGATGGCGGCGTAAACGCCTTATCCGGCCTACCGGAACTGACGTCAGGCGGTAATCTTGATGGCCTGAATCGCCCGAGCGATATCCGGCGAATTGTTTAACGCGCGAATCTCCTGAAACAACGCCGTGGCTTCTGAATATTCTTTACGCAAATACCCTAACCACTGCTTAATACGCGCCACATGATACAACCCCGTGTCACCCTGCTTTTCGAGACGGGTATATTTTTGCAGCAGCATCACGACGTCAGGCCACGGCATACGCGGCTCGTTGTACTTCACCACACGACTCAGGTTCGGGATATTTAACGCACCACGACCGATCATCACCGCATCGCATCCGCTGATGGCCATACAATCCTGGGCGCTCTGCCAGTCCCAGATTTCACCATTTGCGATAACCGGAATGGTAAGTCGCTGGCGAATTTCGCCAATCGCCTGCCAGTTAATATGCTCGGCCTTATAGCCCTGCTCTTTGGTACGGCCATGCACCACCAATTCGCTGGCGCCAGCCTGCTGGACGGCATCGGCAATTTCAAACTGCCGGTCGCTGTTGTCCCAGCCCAGACGTACTTTCACCGTCACCGGGAGATGGTCCGGGACCGCCTCGCGCATGGCTTTTGCGCCGCGGTAGATGAGCTCAGGATCTTTCAATAACGTCGCGCCACCGCCGCTGCCGTTGACCAGCTTCGACGGACAGCCGCAGTTCAGATCGACACCGTACGATCCCAGTTCGACCGCGCGGGCGGCGTTCTCCGCCAGCCACTGCGGATACTGGCCCAACAGCTGTATGCGCACCCGCGTGCCGGATGGCGTGCGGCTGTTGTTATGCAGTTCCGGGCAGAGCCGGTGAAATACTTTTGCCGGCAGGAGCTGATCCACCACGCGCACAAACTCCGTGATGCACAGATCGTAATCATTCACTTCAGTCAGCAGCTCGCGCACCAGGGAATCGAGCACGCCTTCCATCGGCGCCAGTAAAACACGCATATCGTCACCCGCAAAAAAAGAGGCGCTATGGTAGCGCCTCCGTTCGGGAGATTAAAGAGGCTCAGCGCGGCAACAGACAGTTATCTTCTTTCCAGCCGTACAGCCACTCCATACCGCGATAAAACTCCGCCTGTGATTTACCTTTCCACAGCAGATTACGCACCTGGCGCTCGACGCCCGCGGCGTGATAAACGCGGCCCATTTCGCGCGTCGACCAGACAATCCGCGCCGTACGCGGAATGCGCACCGACTCATACAGGGCAAAGGCATCAGCCGCATCGCCGTCACACTGCTGTAACGCCTTACCAAGCGTGACGGCATCTTCCAACGCCATACAGGCTCCCTGCGCCATATATTGCGCCACCGGGTGCGCGGCATCACCCACCAGCGTAATGCGGTCGGTACCCCATTTCTCGACCGGCTCGCGGTCAGCGGTGGACCAGCGCCGCCATGATGTCGGTTTATCCAGCATCTGGCGCGGACGTGGATGAATACCGGCAAAATAGGAGAGCACCTCCTCTTTACTGCCATCCTTCACGCCCCACTCTTCCTGCTGACGACTATGAAAGGTCACCACCAGATTGTATTGTTTGCCGCCGCGCAGCGGATAGTGCACCAGGTGACAGTGCGGTCCGGCCCACAGCACCGGCGCGTTAATGCGCAAATCTTCCGGCATATCATCGCAATCAATCACAGCGCGGTAGACCACGTGCCCGGTCACGCGTGGCGCATCGCCAATCAGAGACTGACGGACAACCGACTTCACACCGTCACAGCCGACCAAAATATCTGCCGTCCAGCTGTTGCCATGCTCGTCAAATACCGTCACGTCATTCTCGGTCTGGCGAATATCAACCACGTTAGTTGAAGTGCGATACTCAACGTTGGGATGAACCAGCGCCGCTTCCCACACAGAAGCATGAATATCCACCCGATGGATAACCGCATAAGGACCGCCAAAGTGATCGCGGAACGCCTGTCCGGTTTCAATACGCACGACTTCCTGCGCATTTACCGCATCCATCATGGTGATATGATCGGTAAAAACGGCGCGCTGGCGGGCAACCTCTCCCACGCCAAGGCTGTCGAGAGCAGAGAACGCGTTTGGCCCGAGCTGAATGCCCGCGCCGATTTCGCCAATCTCATGCGCTTTCTCCAGCAACATCACTTTGATTCCCTGACGGGCCAGCGATAACGCGGTCGCCGCGCCGCCAATCCCACCACCCACGATAATTGCGCGTGTCACTTTAGCCATTGTCGTTCTCCTTATCAGGCCGGAATTTTATCTTGTTGATTCTCGGGCGCGGCGGCGATAAACGCCGGAAGCTGGGTACAGGCATCATAGACCGCCTTACAGCGTGGATATGCGCTCAAATCGCAGCCCATACGTAGCGCGTTCGCCCATTGCGGGATCAGGCAGCAATCCGCCAGCGTCGGCGCATCACCCACGCAGAACGCCCCCAAATGACTCTGGCGCAGCATCTGTTCCACTGCGCTTAACCCTTGCTGGATCCAGTGCGCATACCAGCGTTTTTTATCCTCTTCACTGATCTTTAATTCGTCGCTCAGGTAGCGCAGTACCCGCAGATTATTCACGGGGTGGATATCACAAGCGATGGCATAAACAATTTCCAGCACCCGACTGCGCATCGGGAAGTCAGCAGGCAGCAGCGGCGACTGCGGAAAGTGGCTATCCAGCCAGTCGATTATCGCCAGCGATTGTCCAAGCGATTCTCCGTCGTCGGTCACCAGCGTCGGCACCAGCCCCACCGGATTCATCCGCCGGTAGGCCAGCTCGTTCTGCTGACCGATGCGAATGTTGACGCCCACCGTCTGGTAATCGAGCCCTTTCAGCGCCAGCGCAATACGCACGCGATATGACGCGGAGCTATTAAAGAAACTGTA
This sequence comes from Citrobacter sp. S55_ASV_140, assembly GCF_018919505.1. Taxonomy (NCBI): domain Bacteria; kingdom Pseudomonadati; phylum Pseudomonadota; class Gammaproteobacteria; order Enterobacterales; family Enterobacteriaceae; genus Citrobacter; species Citrobacter sp. S55_ASV_140. The sequence goes on along the minus strand of NZ_JAHLQZ010000047.1, from coordinate 4,724 downwards.
CAGCTTCATCATCCACCTCAGACAATCTTCACGGCGATGGGGGTTAAACCGTCTACGCTGCCGGTGATCACATCCCCTTTCACTACCGCCCCCACGCCTTCCGGCGTACCGGTGTAGATCAGATCGCCCGGCTGCAGTTCGAAAAATCCGGACAGATAGCTGATGGTTTCATTCACAGACCAGATAAGGTGGCGAATATCGCTCCGCTGATGATCGTCGCCGTTAACCTGCAGCCAGATAGGCGCATTGTTAACATCAGCGATTTCACTGGCTTTATGCAGCGGCGCGATGGGCGCAGAGAGATCAAACGCTTTGCCGATTTCCCACGGACGCCCCATCTGGCGCATCTCCATCTGCCTGTCACGACGGGTCATATCCAGACCGGTGGCATAGCCCCAGATATATTCGTGCGCTTTTTCCAGCGGTATATCGCTGCCCTTTTTACCAATCGCCACCACCAGCTCTATCTCGTAGTGATAGTTATCGGTCTGCGACGGGTACGGCAGTTCAAGGGTTTGACCAGCCGCCACCGGAACCACCGCGTCGGCCGGTTTACAGAAGAAGAACGGCGGTTCGCGATCCGGGTCAAAGCCCATTTCACGCGCGTGTGCAGCATAGTTGCGCCCCACGCAGTAAACGCGGCGCACGGGAAATTGTTCATCACTACCAACCACCGGAACGGTAACAGGCGCTTGTGGTTCGAATACGTATTGCGTCATTTTCTCTCTCCCAAATTAATAGCGTGCTTCACGGAACAACCCCAGCGCTTCCTGAACCGGTCTGTCCGAAAAACTGAATAAGACGGCATCTTCGCTGGCCTGGAACGACACACCGTGCCAGGTCGGCACCACGAAGATATCTTTTGGCGAAAAGTTGAAGGTTTCGTTGCCGATGGTGACCCGCCCGCTTCCTTCCACCACATGGTAGATAGTGCTGTCAGTGGTACGCGCCATCCGTGAAGAAAAGCCCTTCGGCAACAATTGCAGGAAGGTCCCCATTGACGGCATGGGATAACCGCCAGTTACCGGGTTCACGTAGCGCATCTTGTAACCATCCCACTCGTCGGCTTCGCCCATGCGGGTCAGGTCATGCAGTGCTTCACGGCTACGATCGTAGCGATAGTTGAAAATGGGCGATGAGTTACCCTTCTGATGACGCAGCGGCAGCATGTTGGCCGCATAGCGCGGTAAATAATCCCCTTCCTTGCGCGTGACCGGCTGCTGATCTTCCGGGTAGTCTTCCGCAAAGCCGCAGCCCAGCAGATTCACCAGCGGCAGATCCAGACCGTCCAGCCACACTACCGGTTCGCTGCCTGGGTTGCCGTGATCGTGCCAGCGCCATTGCGGCGTCAGAATAAAATCGCCTTCATGCATCTGGGTGCGCTCGCCATCGACGGCGGTAAATGCCCCTTTCCCTTCGACAATAAAGCGCAGCGCAGACTGATTATGGCGGTGGCTCGGCGCAACCTCGCCCGGCATGATCAACTGTAATCCCGCGTACAGCGTCGGGGTGATTGAAGACTGTCCGCGCAGCATTGGGTTTTCCAGCACCAGCACGCGGCGAATCGCCTCTTTCGCGCCAATCAGATCGCCACTTTCCAGCAGTAGCGGACGGATCTCCTGATAGTTCCAGTACGCAGGCGCGCAATTCGCGTTCGGCGTTGACGGCACCAGACGGTGCAACGACTCCCACAGCGGGGTCAGATTCTGCCCGGAAATATGCTGGTAAAACTGCTGACGGCTGTTCTTAACATCCTGATTCAGTTCAGACATAGGGATTCTCCTTATTCATTCACGATGCCTGCGCGTGGCAAGGCGTCAGGGACAGAGGCCGACTGGCGAACAACAACCGTCAGCAGCGTAAGCATCACCGCGCTGATGGCCGCCGGAACGGCAATAATGAAAAACAGGTTATCGAATGAGAAATTCATCGCCATCATCACGCCGCCGGAAAGCGAACCGACAATCGCGCCGCAGCGGCCAATGGCATTAGACCAGCTGACGCCCGTCGCCCGGCTTTGCGTCGGATAAAGGGTGGCGGTTAACGCATTGAGACCCACCTGAGAACCGCTAATCCCGATGCCGGTGCCAAAAATCGCCAACGCCATCAGCCACAGGCCGTTTTCGCTCAGGCCAATCATGACGATACATACCGCCCCCAGCGCATAGCTCACCGCCAGCACGCGGAAAGGATTGTATTTATCCATCAGTACGCCCAGCGCCAGCGCGCCTAACGTACCGCCAATCTGGAAGGCCGCAGTCACCCAGGAGGCATGTTGCAGGTCGATTCCTCGATGGTTAAGCAGCGTTGGCATCCAACTGGAGAGCAGATAAATAATCAGCAGGCTCATAAAGAACACCACCCATAACATCAGGGTAATGGGCAACTGTCGCCCGACGAACAGCTGGCGGATACTGCCTTTGGCAATCGCTGAGCCTTCGTTGAGATAAAAATGGGTATCGTCATAACGTTCCCGGGTAATAGCGCTGACAGTTCTGGCAATCACGTTTTGCGGTAGCTGGCGACGAACCTGCCAGCGCGGGGATTCCGGTAGCGCAAACAGCAGGGCGACAAACAGCATGAGCGGCAAAACGCCTCCCAGCACCAGAATGCCGTGCCAACCAATAACCGGCACCAGTTGAGCACTGACGATGCCGCCCATAGCCGATCCGAGAGTAAAGCCGCAGAACATCATGGTGACCAATGCGCCACGCCGACGGGCAGGCAGGTATTCCGACGTCATGGTGATGGTATTAGGCATCGCGCCGCCCAGACCTAACCCGGTAAGGAAACGCAAAATAACCAGCGTTTGCAGATCGGGCGAAAAAGCAGAGATCAGACTCAGCGCGCCAAACAGCGCCACGCAAAGCTCAATCACCCGTTTACGGCCAAAACGATCGGACAGCGGGCCGCAGAGCAACGCGCCAGCAGTTAGCCCCAGCAGTCCTGCGCCAAAAAGCGGCGCCAGATCCCCGGCGGTCAATTGCCAGTGAGTGCGTATATCGGGTGCGATAAAACCAATCGCCGCGGTATCAAAACCGTCGAGCATGACGACCAGAAAACAGCAAATAATCACGCGCCACTGCGTCTTACCGACGGGGGCGGAATCTATTAGTGCTTGTAGATCACGTTGTTGAGTCATAGTGAATGCCTCAGTGCAGGTAGAGTAGATGTCTGTTTTGTTTTAGGTATGTTGCGACTTTGTATGTTTGGAGATGAAATGTACAATGGCTTTTCATGCAGAGGCATAACCTGGAGGTTATAGCAAATGGCTAACTGGGCACAGAAACTGAAGTTGCACCACCTGCAAACGCTGGTCGCGCTAGGGGAACAGGGAAATTTGACTCACGTCGCCCGGATGATGAATATCACCCAGCCTGCCTTGTCCAAATGGTTATCACAGCTCGAAGATGAGATTGGCATCACGCTCTTTGAACGACATAGCAAAGGCTTACGCCCCTCCGAAGGCGGCAAGCTGTTGCTGCAACATGCTCAACGCCTGATCAATGATATGGAGCGTTCGCAGTATGAAATTGCCCGTTTCAAGCAAGGCGGTCTGGTGGGAAGTCTGAAGATTGGCTGCTCGCCGGTGGCGACCGACTGCGTTTCACAGGCAATACTGGGCTTGCTTACGGAGCTACCCACTCTGCATCTCAATATTGAAGAGAAAGTGATGACCCCGTTACTGCACGATCTGCTGGCGGGTTCAGTGGATGTCGTCGTCGGTCGCGTTGGCGGCCGGGCGCTTCAGCTGCCGCTTAATTACCAGGTGCTCTATACCGAGCCGGTCTGTTTTGTCGCCCGCCCCGATCATCCGCTGGCAAAATATCCCCTGCTCACCTGGAACGATCTGGCTAACTGGCGTTGGATTGTCTGGCCGACAGGCACCCCCATTCGGATTAGCATTGACAACGCGCTGGTCGATAATGGCGTAATGCTGCCGGAAAACACCATTGAATCAGCGTCGATAAACGTCAGCACTAACCTGCTGCAAAGTAGCGACATGGTTTCTATTCTTTCTCTGCGTCTGGCGCAGCGTTATGCCGCCCAGGGACAACTGGCTATCCTGAATCTGCCGAAGATTGAACAAAAAGGCAGCGTAGGCGTATTCTGGCGCAACAATGAAACGCCTACCACAGCCCTGAGTCGTTTTTTGTATTACCTGGCGCAGGTTTAGCGCGATCATATGCGCAATGTTCCAGACGTCTATTTCCTCTATGCTTAGAATTCATGATGTGATCGGTAGCACGTTTTGAAGTTTAATTGTATGATGAATCAGTCTCGTCAAGGGTTTCAATTATGAGCAAATCACTGAACATTATCTGGCAATATTTGCGCGCATTCGTCCTGATCTATGCCTGCCTCTATGCAGGTATTTTTGTCGCTTCGCTGCTGCCGATCACAATTCCGGGCAGCATCATTGGCATGCTGATTCTGTTTGTCTTACTGGCATTGCAGGTATTACCGGCAAAATGGGTTAATCCCGGCTGTTATGTCCTGATTCGCTATATGGCCCTGTTATTTGTCCCGATTGGCGTGGGGATCATGCAGTACTTTGATTTGCTCCGCGCACAATTTGGCCCGGTGGTGGTGTCATGCACCATCAGTACGCTGGTTGTTTTCCTCGTGGTGAGCTGGAGCTCGCATCTTGTACACGGTGAACGCAAAATTGTTGGCCAAAAAGGTTCGAAAGAATGATGACATATATCTGGTGGTCATTGCCC
>NZ_JAHLQZ010000467.1:0-223 GCF_018919505.1 Citrobacter sp. S55_ASV_140 | reverse complement strand
TCGGGTGTGTAAGTGTAGCGATACATTGAGCTAACCGATACTAATGAACCGTGAGGCTTAACCTTACAACGCCGAAGGTGTTTTGGCGAAGAGACAGATTTTCAGCCTGATACAGATAAGATTAACCGGCGAAAAGCGGGTTAATAAACAGAATTTGCCTGGCGGCTGTAGCGCGGTGGTCCCACCTGACCCCATGCCGAACTCAGAAGTGAAACGCCGTAGC
>NZ_JAHLQZ010000466.1:0-230 GCF_018919505.1 Citrobacter sp. S55_ASV_140 | reverse complement strand
GAAACCAGGTCCGCACAAAATTCAGGGTATTGGTGCCGGCTTTATTCCGGGTAACCTGGATCTGAAACTGATCGATAAAGTGGTTGCCATCACCAACGAAGAAGCGATCTCCACCGCCCGCCGTCTGATGGAAGAAGAGGGTATTCTTGCTGGTATCTCCTCCGGAGCCGCAGTCGCTGCCGCGCTTAAACTTCAGGAAGATGAAACCTTTACCAATAAGAATATTGTGG
>NZ_JAHLQZ010000465.1:0-239 GCF_018919505.1 Citrobacter sp. S55_ASV_140 | reverse complement strand
TTTCGCATATTGCACGCCTGCGGGGGGATGAGAAGCCCCGACCGGGGTTCGACTGCTGGCGCAGCCAGCTGGACAGATGACGAGCCTGTGAGGAATCTGCCCGCAGGGCGAGCAAAGCGAGTCAATCCCCCCCTCACCGCCATATTTTAAGAAGAGCTCGTGCGCAAGTACGGGCTTTTTTTTCGCATATTGCACGCCTGCGGGGGGATGAGAAGCCCCGACCGGGGTTCGACTGCTGG
>NZ_JAHLQZ010000046.1:0-28243 GCF_018919505.1 Citrobacter sp. S55_ASV_140 | reverse complement strand
CGCGGGAATGGCGCCAGAAGCGCGCGCGGCGGCAGGGATTTCGGAAACGCTGCTGCGTATCTCCACCGGTATTGAAGATGGCGAAGATTTAATTGCCGACCTGGAAAATGGCTTCCGGGCTGCAAACAAGGGGTAAACATGAGTGTGATTGCGCAGGCAGGGGCGAAGGGTCGTCAACTGCACAAATTTGGTGGTAGTAGTCTGGCTGATGTGAAATGTTATCTGCGTGTCGCAGGCATTATGGCGGAATACTCGCAGCCTGATGACATGATGGTTGTTTCAGCCGCAGGCAGTACCACTAACCAGTTGATTAGCTGGCTGAAGTTAAGCCAGACCGATCGTCTTTCTGCGCATCAGGTTCAGCAGGCGTTACGTCGCTATCAGAGCGAGCTGATTAGCGGTTTGTTACCACCAGAAGTGGCCGACGGCCTGATCGGTGCGTTTATTCACGACCTGGAGCGTCTGGCCGGATTACTCGACAGCGGCGTGAACGATGCCGTTTATGCTGAAGTCGTCGGACACGGTGAGGTATGGTCGGCGCGTTTGATGTCCGCTGTCCTTAACCAACAAGGTCTGGAATCGGCCTGGCTGGATGCACGCGATTTTTTACGTGCGGAGCGTAGCGCTCAGCCGCAGGTGGATGAAGGTCTCTCCTACCCATTGTTGCAGCAACTTCTGGCGCAACATCCGGGTAAACGCCTGGTCGTTACCGGCTTTATTAGCCGTAACAACGCCGGTGAAACGGTACTGCTGGGGCGTAATGGTTCTGACTACTCGGCAACGCAGGTTGGCGCGCTGGCCGGGGTTTCCCGCGTAACCATCTGGAGTGATGTCGCCGGGGTTTACAGCGCGGATCCACGTAAAGTAAAAGATGCCTGCCTGCTACCGCTGCTGCGTCTGGATGAAGCCAGCGAACTGGCGCGTCTGGCGGCTCCGGTTCTCCATGCCCGTACCTTACAGCCGGTTTCCGGCAGTGATATTGATCTCCAACTGCGTTGTAGCTATACGCCTGAGCAAGGCTCAACGCGTATTGAACGCGTGCTGGCTTCCGGGACCGGGGCGCGTATCGTGACCAGTCATGACGACGTCTGCCTGATTGAGTTTCAGGTTCCCACCGGTCAGGACTTTAAGCTGGCCCATAAAGAGGTCGATCAGATTTTAAAACGCACCCAGGTGCGTCCGCTGGCGGTCGGTGTGCATCCCGATCGCCAACTGCTGCAATTTTGCTATACCTCCGAAGTCGCTGACGGCGCGTTGAGAATTCTTGATGAGGCCGGATTGCCGGGCGAGCTGCGTCTGCGCCAGGGGTTGGCGCTGGTGGCGATGGTCGGGGCGGGCGTCACCCGTAACCCGCTGCACTGCCACCGCTTCTGGCAGCAACTGAAAGGTCAGCCGGTCGAATTCACCTGGCAGTCGGAGGAGGGCATCAGCCTGGTTGCCGTACTGCGTACCGGACCGACGGAGAGCCTGATTCAGGGTCTGCATCAGTCAATTTTCCGCGCGGAAAAACGAATCGGCCTGGTGTTGTTCGGGAAGGGGAATATTGGATCACGTTGGCTGGAGCTATTCGCCCGTGAGCAAAGTACGCTCTCGGCGCGTACCGGATTAGAGTTCGTGCTGGCGGGCGTGGTCGATAGCCGCCGTAGTCTGCTGAATTATGAAGGGCTGGATGCCAGTCGCGCGTTGGCCTTCTTTGATGATGAGGCAGTGGAGCAGGATGAAGAGTCATTGTTCCTGTGGATGCGCGCCCACCCGTATGATGATTTAGTGGTGCTGGACGTAACCGCCAGCGAGCAGTTGGCGGATCAATATCTGGATTTCGCCAGTCACGGTTTCCATGTTATCAGCGCTAACAAACTGGCGGGTGCGAGCAGCAGTAATAAGTATCGCCAAATCCATGATGCGTTTGAAAAAACCGGTCGTCACTGGCTGTATAACGCCACCGTGGGCGCAGGTTTGCCGATCAACCATACCGTGCGCGATCTGATTGATAGCGGAGATACCATTCTGTCGATCAGCGGGATCTTCTCTGGCACGTTGTCGTGGCTGTTCCTGCAATTTGATGGCACGGTGCCGTTCACCGACCTGGTGGATCAGGCGTGGCAGCAGGGGCTGACCGAACCAGACCCGCGGGTGGATCTTTCCGGCAAGGATGTGATGCGCAAGCTGGTGATTCTGGCGCGTGAAGCGGGTTACGACATCGAGCCGGATCAGGTTCGCGTGGAGTCGCTGGTGCCTGCGCATTGTGAAGAAGGCTCTATTGACCATTTCTTTGAAAATGGCGATGAACTGAACGAGCAGATGGTGCAGCGTCTGGAAGCGGCGCGTGAAATGGGGCTGGTGCTGCGCTATGTGGCGCGTTTTGACGCTAACGGTAAAGCACGTGTGGGTGTTGAAGCGGTACGTTCTGAGCACCCGCTGGCGGCATTGTTGCCGTGCGATAATGTGTTCGCCATTGAAAGCCGCTGGTATCGCGATAACCCGCTGGTGATCCGCGGACCTGGCGCAGGCCGCGATGTGACCGCCGGAGCCATTCAGTCGGATATCAACCGCCTGGCGCAGTTGCTGTAGTTTGCGTTGCCGGATGGCGCTTACGCTTATCCGGCCTGGCTATGACACGAACCATAGGCCCGCGAAGCGGCAGCGCCACCGGGCAAATCTCACCGCTGGCCTGTTGTTTTAGCCTCTGTGGGAGGCAAACATCTCTTTCGCGGCGAACAGACCATTCAACGCGGCCGGAAAGCCAGCGTATACGGCCATCTGCATAATCACTTCGACGATCTCATCCTGTGTTAAGCCAACGTGTAATGCCGCGCCAATATGCACTTTCAACTGCGGGGCGGCATTACCCAGCGCCGTTAACGCCGCGACGGTAGCAATCTCTCTACTGCGTAAATCCAATCCCGGTCTTGAATAGATGTCGCCAAAAGGAAATTCAAGCAGGTAGCGGGCGAAGTCTGGCGCAATATCTTGCAGACTTTCGATGACCGCATCGCCCCCTTTACCATCCACTTTTTGCAGCATCTTCTGACCGGTAATAAAGCGTTCTGAATGCATAATCTCTTCCTCATTTGTCTGGTATATAGCCTGAGGATAGAGCGTGCAGAATGATTGGGATAATACCGTTTCCGTGATACCTTTTTGGTATGACAACATCGCCTTTGCACTCTCTGGATATTCGTCTGCTGCGTTACTTTTCCGTAGTAGCGGAAGAGAACAATATGAGCCGGGCGGCGCAACGTTTATTTATGTCGCAGCCGCCGCTGAGTCGCCACATTCGCCAGCTTGAAGAACGTCTGGGGATGACGCTTTTTGTCCGTCATACCCGTGGGCTGACGCTGACGGAAGACGGTCTGCGCGTACTTGAAATAGTGCGCCCAGTGCTGACGATGTACGAAGAAACCTGCGCGACGTTGAGCCAGTTAGCGCAAGCTGGGGAGCACTCTCTGCGCCTGGGGCTAAGTACGGCGTTTGAACAAGGTGTTTTTGCTCCGCTTGAATCGCAGCTACACGAGCGTACGGAGAGGCTACATATTGTTCGTCATGGTTCGCCTGAGCTGGTGCGTCAGGTTCGTCGGGGAAAACTGGATGCAGCGCTGGTGGCGTTACCGCTTGAGACTCCCGGGCTTACCGTCATGCCACTCGGCTGGCAAGAGCCGATGATTGCCGCATTACCCGCGATCTGGCCAGAGGCGAGCCTGCCGTCACTCTCATTAATGACGCTGAACCACCGACCACTGTTCTGGTTTAAACGCGAACGGAATCCTGCCTTTTTTGATTACACCCGACATATTTTTCGCCGCGCCGGTTACTCTCCAGCCTGTATTGAAGAGCCGCTGGAACATGACGTGCTGCTGGCGCGGATCGCGCATGGCGACGGTCTGAGTTTACTCCCAGCCTCCTTTTCCGCTATCCAGCGTCAGGGCGTGATATTTCTGCCGCTTACCGATTCCGAATTGCGTATCCACGTGGGACTGGTAATGCTGCCTGAGAGCGAAGCAACGTTGCAGTGGTTGCAGACGGTTGTGAACCAATCCCTCGGCCTTTCAGGTTGATGTGAATTATTTTCACGTTGACTGAGTATTCCTCACCTTTAACGATGATTTTTGTGTTGACGCCAGCGTGCTTTTCCGTCATTTTTACATCTAGACGTCTAAACGTATAGCAGTTCACAACACAACATATAACGACAAAAGATTGATGAGGTAAGGTATGAGCTTTTTTCACGCCAACCAGCGGGAAGCGCTGAATCAGAGTCTGGCCGAAGTACAGGGGCAGATTAACGTTTCTTTCGAATTTTTCCCGCCGCGCACCAGTGAAATGGAGCAAACCCTGTGGAACTCTATCGATCGCCTGAGCAGCCTGAAGCCGAAGTTTGTTTCAGTCACTTACGGTGCAAACTCTGGTGAGCGCGACCGCACGCATAGCATTATTAAAGGGATTAAGGATCGCACCGGGCTTGAAGCGGCACCGCACCTGACCTGTATTGATGCGACCCGCGATGAGCTGCGCACTATTGCTCAGGACTACTGGAATAACGGTATTCGTCATATTGTTGCCCTGCGCGGTGACCTGCCGCCGGGGAGCGGTAAACCGGATATGTATGCCTCTGACCTGGTGACTCTGCTGAAAGACGTTGCGGACTTTGATATTTCCGTTGCGGCTTACCCGGAAGTGCACCCGGAAGCGAAGAGCGCTCAGGCCGATCTGCTGAACCTGAAGCGTAAGGTTGATGCCGGTGCGAACCGCGCGATCACCCAATTTTTCTTCGATGTAGAAAGCTACCTGCGTTTTCGCGATCGCTGCGTGTCTGCGGGTATCGATGTGGAAATTATTCCGGGCATCCTGCCGGTATCTAACTTTAAACAGGCGAAAAAATTTGCCGACATGACCAACGTTCGCATTCCGGCGTGGATGTCGACCATGTTTGCTGGCCTGGATGATGATGCGGAAACCCGCAAGCTGGTGGGCGCAAACATCGCCATGGATATGGTGAAAATTCTCAGTCGCGAAGGGGTGAAAGATTTCCATTTCTATACTCTCAATCGCGCCGAAATGAGCTACGCAATTTGTCACACGCTGGGAGTAAGACCGGCATAATCAGTATGTCAGCCCTCTGCGGAGGGTTTTTTATTGATCATTTTGATCTACATCTCTGTAACTAAAAATATAAAAGGATCTGGCTATCGAATCTGTGGGTTATTTCGACTATATCTAATCTCTGGTGGTGTATATCGTAGTCATAACACTGTAAAGGGAGCATATAGATGAGCATGTCCGACGATAGCCAGAACGCATCAACTGCCGGTAAGTGTCCTTTCCATCAGGGCGGGCCGGATCACAGCGCGGGAGCAGGAAGAAATAACCGCGACTGGTGGCCTAATCAACTCCGCGTTGATCTTTTGAACCAACATTCCAATCGTTCGAACCCGCTGGGTGAGGACTTCGACTACCGCAAAGAATTTAGCAAACTTGACTACTCTGCCCTGAAAGGGGATCTCAGAGCCCTTCTGTCCGAATCTCAACCGTGGTGGCCTGCTGACTGGGGCTCTTATGCCGGTTTGTTTATCCGTATGGCATGGCACGGCGCAGGGACCTATCGTTCCATCGATGGACGCGGTGGCGCGGGTCGCGGGCAGCAGCGTTTTGCACCACTGAATTCCTGGCCGGACAACGTCAGCCTGGATAAAGCGCGTCGTCTGCTGTGGCCAATCAAGCAGAAATATGGTCAGAAAATCTCCTGGGCCGACCTGTTTATTCTCGCCGGTAACGTGGCGCTGGAAAACTCAGGCTTCCGTACCTTCGGTTTTGGCGCGGGTCGTGAAGACGTCTGGGAACCGGATCTCGACGTAAACTGGGGTGATGAGAAAGCCTGGCTGACTCACCGTCACCCGGAAGCGCTGGCGAAAACCCCGCTGGGCGCAACCGAGATGGGTCTTATCTATGTTAACCCGGAAGGGCCGGATCACAGCGGCGAACCGCTTTCTGCGGCCGCGGCGATTCGCGCGACCTTCGGTAACATGGGAATGAACGACGAAGAAACCGTGGCGCTGATTGGCGGCGGTCATACGTTAGGTAAAACTCATGGCGCAGCACCTGCCTCCCACGTTGGGGCCGATCCTGAATCTGCGCCGATCGAAGCGCAAGGCTTAGGCTGGGCCAGCAGCTACGGTAGCGGCGCGGGTGCAGACGCGATTACTTCCGGCCTGGAAGTGGTCTGGACGCAAACGCCGACCCAGTGGAGCAACTATTTCTTCGAGAACCTGTTCAAATATGAGTGGGTGCAGACTCGCAGCCCGGCAGGTGCTATCCAGTTCGAAGCGGTGGATGCGCCAGAGATTATCCCCGATCCGTTTGATCCTGAGAAAAAACGCAAGCCGACGATGCTGGTCACCGACCTGACGCTGCGTTTCGATCCTGAGTTCGAAAAGATCTCTCGTCGTTTCCTTAACGATCCGCAGGCGTTCAACGAAGCCTTTGCCCGTGCGTGGTTTAAACTGACGCACCGCGATATGGGGCCGAAAGCGCGTTACATCGGACCGGAAGTGCCAAAAGAAGATCTGATTTGGCAAGATCCGCTGCCGCATGCGTTCTTCAACCCAAGCGAAGAAGATATCCTTAACCTGAAGGCGACCATTGCGGCTTCCGGGCTGTCAGTAGGCGAGCTGGTTTCGGTGGCATGGGCTTCTGCATCGACCTTCCGCGGTGGGGATAAACGTGGCGGCGCGAATGGCGCTCGTCTGGCGCTCGACCCACAGCGTGGTTGGGATGTGAATGCTACCGCAGCACGCGTACTGCCCGTGTTAGAGGGTATCTATAAATCAGCCCATACCGCGTCGTTGGCCGATATTATCGTGCTGGCTGGCGTCGTAGGCGTGGAGCAGGCCGCAAGCGCTGCGGGTGTCAGCATCAATGTTCCTTTTGCGCCGGGCCGCGTGGATGCGCGTCAGGATCAAACGGATATTGAGATGTTTGAACTGCTCAAGCCAATTGCGGACGGCTTCCGTAACTATCGTTCTCGCCCTGACGTATCAACCACTGAGTCTTTGTTGATTGATAAAGCGCAGCAGCTGACGCTAACCGCACCGGAAATGACCGTGCTGGTGGGTGGTATGCGCGTACTGGGCACCAACTTCGATGGTAGTCAGCACGGCGTCTTTACCGATCGTCCTGGCGTACTCAGCACTGACTTCTTCGTCAATTTGCTGGATATGCGTTACGAATGGAAAGCGGTTGATGAGTCACAAGAGCTGTTTGAAGGCCGTGACCGTCTGAGCGGCGAAGTAAAATACACCGCAACTCGCGCCGATCTGGTGTTTGGTTCTAACTCTGTACTGCGTGCAGTGGCTGAAGTTTATGCCTGCAGCGATGCGCACGAGAAGTTCGTGAAGGACTTTGTGGCGGCATGGGTGAAAGTGATGAACCTGGATCGTTTCGATCTGCTGTAAACAAAAACCCCGGATGGCGCTTGCGCGTATCCGGCATGGTATGAATAAAAAATCCCCGCAATTGCGGGGATTTTTTATTGGCAGGTTATTCCCACTCTTGCAGATAACGCTGCCCATACTGGTCAGCGACCAGCAATGCGGCATACACCTGATCCGGCGTTGCGCCGCCAGGCATGTTGTGGATGGTTTCGCCTTCAGCACAGGCAGCCTCTGCCACAATGCGCATTTTCGCCGGGATATCCTGTTTGATATCCAGTTGCGCCAGGGTAATCGGCAACCCAACGGAATGACAGAGTGCCGCCACGGTTTCGATTTCATCGACCGGCGCGTTTTCCAGCACCAACTGCGTTAGCGTACCAAACGCCACTTTCTCGCCGTGGTAGTAATGATGCGCATCCGGGATCGCCGTCAGGCCGTTATGAATGGCGTGAGCCGCTGCCAGACCACCGCTTTCAAAACCGACGCCGCTAAGATAGGTATTGGCTTCAATAACGCGCTCCAGCGCAGGCGTAACCACGTGCTGCTCGGCTGCCAGCATCGCTTTTTCACCTTCTTCTATCAACGTATTAAAGCACAGCTCAGCCAGTGCCAGCGCCGCCTGGGTGCACTGACCGCCCGCCATGGTGGTTGCGCCGCTGCGTGAACAGGCACGCGCTTCGAACCAGGTCGCCAACGCATCGCCGATGCCTGCGGCTAACAGACGTGCCGGTGCTCCCGCAACAATTTTAGTATCAACAATGACCCTGTCCGGGTTGTTCGGCAGTAGCAGATAGCGATCGAATTCACCCGCATCGGTGTAAATGACGGACAGCGCGCTGCACGGTGCATCGGTAGAGGCGATGGTTGGCGCAATGGCGACAGGTACGCCCATAAAGTGCGCCAGCGCTTTGGCGGTATCCAGCGTTTTCCCGCCGCCAATACCGAGTACTGCGCCACACTGCGCTTTTTCCGCCACGCCGCGCAAACGGTCGATTTCGTTTTGCGAACATTCGCCGCCAAAAGGCGCGATCTCCAGTGCCAGTCCGGCATCCTGGAAGCTTTTTTCCAGTGCGGACTGGGCGAAGCCTAAGACAAACTTGTCCCCAACAACCAGCCAGCGTGCTGCCAGTGGTTTGAGGTAGCTGCCAAGACGGGTAATAACATCGGCACCCTGGATGTACTTACCAGGTGATTGAATAATGCGATCCATACTTTATTTCCCTCACAGGTTGATGTGACCAAATGCGTTGTTCCAGTCCTGCTCAAACTTCTCTATTGCTGACTCTACCGCAGGGGTATTGAGCATTTGTTGCGCTACGTCTAAGGGCAGGGTAATTGCTTCACATCCTGCCAGTAAGCAATCGAGCGCCTGACGCGGGGTTTTAAAGCTGGCCGCCAGTACCATGCTGTTTGGCGCATGTAGTTCCAGTAGCGTTTGCAGTTCCTGTACTGTGCGGATCCCGTCGCCGCCCTGAGCGTCAATGCGGTTAACGTATGGCGCGATATATTTTGCGCCAGCCAGCGCGGCCAGTAGACCTTGCGAAGCACTGTACACGGCGGTTCCCAGGGTGGTGATACCCTCTTTTTTCAGTAACCTGATGGCGGCCAGACCTTCAGCAGTAACGGGGATTTTCACTACGATACCCGGTACGGCATTGCTCAGACGTTTGGCTTCTTCCACCATCCCCTGCGCGTCGCGGCTCATGGTTTGGGCAAAAAGAATGCCCTCTTCGCCAATGGCGTTTTGCAGGCGCGGCAGCACATCCCAGATGGATTCTTTGCTTGCCGCCACAATGCTTGGGTTAGTGGTGACCCCCGCGATAGGGAAGATACGGGCCAGACGTTCGACTTCCGCGACGTTGGCGGTATCAAGGTAAAGTTCCATACAAAACATCCTCTTAATTTTGCGTGAGCAGCCCGTTGCCGGAATGCGTTGTTGTGCACAGGATAAGAGTGTTTCGCCGCATCGCGCTATCTGACAAATCTGTCAAAAGCTGGATAAATGTAATGTATCGACAAAAGTGAGACTTACTTCACATGTCAGTTGCAGGTGGGGTTTATTAAGGTAATGTGGGTTATGAGCTCATTTTTTATATTACAAAAATCCAGTTAATATTATTTTTGTCTTCTTTATTGCTGATGGATCGCTTTTTCCGTCAACTGGCTGTGATATTGCCGACGATATTCTGAGGGGGAACGTTCGGTATTCTTGCGAAACAGGCGGCAGAAGTAGTTGCTGTCAACAAACCCACAGGTGTGCGCCACGTCTTTGATCTTCAGCTCGTAACCCTTCAGTAGCGTCTTCGCGTGTTCAAGTCGCGTGTGGTTCAGGTATTCGTTAAAACCGATTGCGCCCGTTTTTTGAAACAGGTGGGAGAGGTAATTGGGCGAGATGTAGAACGCTTGCGCCACCGATTCTCGGGTCAGCGGTGAAGCGTAGCGTTCGTCAATATAGTCGCGAATGGCTTCGAACAGCGCCTGACTGCGCGACGCGGTCTGTATTTGGCTGCCGAGCAGATCGCGACAGTGGCTCAGCAAGCTCGCGACGATTAGCCTGGCCGTTTGCTGCTCCTGCGGCTGCATCTGTATTTCATTAAGCGTTTGCAGCAGGAAAGAGCCAATACGCGGTCCACGCCGTGCGACATGCTGCCTGGCGAGGTTTTGATATTGCTTGCCGTCCCACTGAACGACGTTGAAACCCAACTGCTGCTTGCTGAACAGAATGCTGAGCGTGGTGACCGGTGTGAGCCATTGCGGAAAGTTCCAGCCGCCGGCCGGAACGAACAGGACATCGCCAGGTAGTAACGTCGCGACTGCGCCGGTAATACCCTGATCGGTGAGATCCCCTTCCAGCACAATCTCCAGCCGGGGAAAATCAACCTGATATGCCAGTTCCGGCGTTGAGCTACTGGTGCTGGCAAAGTAAATCTGGCGCAGCGGTGTAGGGCCGTTAATCAGGCGGGCGAGAAGATGGCTGATGTCGTGATACATGTTAATCCCTTGCAGGCAGCAGACAGGGAGAACAGTAACCGCCATCATAAAAAAAGGCCACTCTTAAAGAGTGGCCTGTGTAGGATTATTGATTACCGATTTGATCGCCGTAAGGCAAGGTATCGTAATCAATCAGGGCATTCTTCTTGTATGGATTGCCAATCCAGCGAGTCGTCTCTTTAAACTGTGGGCTGGTAATGGCACGCGTTGGATCGAAGCCATCGTAAGTGAAGCCCGCTAAATCAGACCAGGTATGGATTAGCTCTGAGCTGCTGTATTTACGATTCACATCCTGTGAGAAATCCCGAGGGTGCGCGGCCTGCCATTTTTCCGAGGTCCACAATAAGAACGGCACCGTATACATATGGCGTGTCGGATTGTCTTCATTACGGCCCTGCGTTTTATGCGGCGGCGTGTCGTACACCTCTTCACCGTGATCGGAGAAGTACAACAGGAAACCGTTCGGATCGGTCGCTTTGTAGTCTTTGATCAGGCTGGCAATGATGTGGTCATTGTAGACATTCGCGCTGTCGTAATCGTTGTAGGCTTCCAGCTCATCATTACCCAGGCCAGGGGGAACATTGTCGATATTGTTGTCGAACTTGCCCTGACTATCCGGATAACGGAATTTATACTTAATATGGGTACCCAGCAGGTGAACAATAATGAATTTTTTCGGCGCCGGGTCGGCCAGGACTTCTTTAAATGGCGCCAGCACATTGCTGTCATACTCGCGTGCGCTTTGCGTACGCTGCTGGTTCATATAGAACTGCTTATCTGTCTGCTTAGAGAATACCGTCAGCATGGTGTTGCGGGCAGTCATTGTCTGCTGATTGGTGATCCAGAAGGTTTTATAACCCGCCTGTTTCATCATGTTCATCAGGGATGGCTGGGTCAGATACAGATCCGGGTTCTTCTCGTTGGCAAAGGTCAGCGCCTGCTGCAGGATTTCAATGGTATACGGACGTGAGGTCACGACATTATTGAAAACGGTGAAGTTAGGATCGGTTTTATGCAGCGCATCCAGTTCCGGTGTGGTTTCACGCGGGTAACCATACAGGCTCATACGACCACGCTGCGTTGACTCACCAATCACCAGCACTAATGTGCGTGGCGCGTCACCGGAATGGTCTTTAAAGTTGGCCAGCGGAGGCAGGGCATTGTTTTCATTCAGCAGGCTATTGAGCGAGGTCAACTGCTGGCGATACTGATAATACCCGGAGATAAATTGCCATGGCGCGGCGGGCTCCATACGCGAAGCGAGACCATCCAACGTTTTTTCAAACGGTTTATGTTTGATGAACGTGTTAACCGCCATTGGGTGCAGAATCAAGCCATATAACAGCGCAAACGACACCAGATAGCGCCAGGGCGATGGAATATGAACAGGGCGCAGACGCGTCCACAGCAGAATCGCCATTGCCGTATACGCCAGCGCGATTAACACAATCTTCAGACTGAAATATTGGCTCAGATATTCGCTGGCTTCGTTCGCATTGGTTTCGAACATTACGTACAGAACGCTTTGCGAGAACTCTTGCCCGTAGATGACGTAATAGCTCAGAGCGGCCAACGAGGCAGCCCATAGCATGACACCAATAACGGCAGCAATAATACGGATACGGTTTGGAAATAAAAATACCGGAATCAACCACAGCGAACTGAATAGCAAGGAGTCGCGTAAACCGGTAGATCCGCTGTAGCCGCTAAAGTAGATAACGGCCTGCAGTAATGAGGAAAAAAACCAAAAATAGAGGAGCGCCCAACCCAGGGCTTTCCAGCTAAATGCAGGTTTAGACTGGGGTTGTAAGGATTGCATAGTGTGAGCCTGTCTTTAATCGTGTCGCCAAGAGTAGCGGGTAAATATTAAGAGGAACTGAAGCGTCGCGATGTTAAAAAACGCGTTTTGTTGATGATCCATTCATTAAATGAATAAATTCAGGCGGGAATATATTGAAAATGAAGCTGTTATAACAGCGATTTTTGATGTCGCCTTCGCGCAATAGCACGAAGGCGACGGGAGGGGGACGTTAGCCTGTATTGCGCATACCGGCAGCAACACCTGCGATGGTTACCATCAGCGCTTGTTCAACGCGTGGGTCCGGCGCCTTGCCTTGCTCTTCCGCCAGGCGCGAGCGGTGTAACAGCTCTGCCTGTAAAACGTTCAGCGGATCGGTATAAACATTCCTTAACTGGATGGACTCGGCAATCCACGGCAGGTCGGCCATCAAATGTGAGTCATTGGCAATCGCCAGCACGACGTCGATATCTGCTTCCAGGCGCTGACGCAGTTCTTCGCCGAGCGGCCACAACTCTTTTCTGACCAGACGTTGATCGTAGTATTCAGCCAGCCACAGGTCTGCTTTAGCGAAAACCATTTCCAGCATGCCAAGGCGTGTGGAGAAGAATGGCCAGTCGCGGCACATTGCTTCGAGTTCGCTTTGCTTACCGTCTTCCACCACTTTTTGCAGCGCGGTGCCTGCCCCCAGCCATGCCGGGAGCATCAGGCGGTTCTGCGTCCAGGCAAAGATCCATGGAATGGCGCGCAGAGACTCTACCCCACCAGTCGGGCGGCGTTTTGCCGGACGTGAGCCGAGCGGCAATTTACCCAGTTCCTGCTCTGGGGTTGCGGAGCGGAAGTAAGGGACGAAGTCTTTGTTTTCACGTACATATCCACGGTAGAGCTCACACGAGATATCAGAAAGCTCATCCATGATATGGCGCCAGTTATCCTTCGGCTCTGGCGGCGGTAACAGGTTGGCCTCAAGGATGGCTGCGGTATATAGCGACAGGCTGCTGATGGTCACTTCCGGCAGGCCATACTTAAAGCGGATCATCTCACCTTGTTCCGTCACGCGCAGGCCACCTTTCAGGCTGCCTGGCGGTTGAGAAAGCAGTGCGGCATGCGCAGGCGCGCCGCCGCGGCCAATGGAACCACCGCGGCCATGGAACAGCGTCAGCTCGATGCCGGCTTTTTCACACGTTTTGATCAGCGCGTCCTGAGCCTGATATTGCGCCCAGGAGGCCGCCATCACCCCCGCGTCTTTTGCGGAGTCAGAGTAGCCAATCATGACCATCTGTTTGCCCTGAATAAAGCCGCGGTACCAGTCAATATTCAAGAGCTGGGACATGACGTCATCAGCATTGTTGAGGTCGTCCAGTGTTTCAAACAGCGGCGCCACCGGCATAGCAAAACCGATCCCGGCTTCTTTCAGCAGCAGATGTACGGCCAATACATCGGACGGCGTTTTCGCCATCGAGATAACATAGGCGGCAATGGAGCCATACGGAGCTTCGGCAATGACGCGGCAGGTGTCGAGCACTTCGCGGGTGTCATTGCTTGGTTCCCAGTTACGTGGCAGAAGCGGACGCTTGGAGTTCAGTTCGCGGATCAAGAAAGCCTGTTTATCCGCTTCTGACCAGTTTTCGTAGTCGCCAATGCCCAGATACCGGGTCAGTTCGCCCAGCGCTTCAGTGTGGCGGGTGCTTTCCTGACGAATATCAATACGTACCAGCGGCACGCCGAAACATTTCACGCGGCGCAAGGTGTCGAGCAGTTCGCCATTGGCGATGATGCCCATGCCACAGGCTTGCAGAGACTGGTAACACGCGTACAGCGGATCCCAGAGCTGTTCGTTTTGGGTGAGAAGGCCGGCAGGTTTCGGTAATTTCTCGCCTTTCAGGCGGGCTTCCAGCCAGGCTTGAGTTGCCATCAGACGTGAACGCAGGGTTTTCATCAGATAACGGTATGGTTCTGCTGCGCCTTCTTCGCCGACCAGCGCCAGCAGTTCCGGCGTGGCATCCACCATCGACAGTTCAGAGATCAGAAACTGAATGTCTTTCAGGAACAGGTCGGTGGCTTTCCAACGGCTGAGCAATAGCACGTGACGGGTGATATCCGCCGTCACGTTCGGGTTGCCGTCACGGTCGCCGCCCATCCAGGAGGTAAAGCGAACCGGAACAAAATCAACGGGCAGTTTATAACCCAGATTCTCTTCTAACTGTTCGTTCAGCTCGCGCAGATAGTTCGGCACGCCTTCCCACAGGCTGTTTTCGACCACGGCGAAGCCCCATTTGGCTTCATCAACCGGGCTTGGGCGTATCTTGCGGATCTCATCCGTATGCCAGGACTGGGCAATCAACTGGCGCAGACGGCGCATCAGTTGATGGCGTTCATAATCGACGAGATCTTTGTTATCAAGCTGTTTGAGACAGGCGTTTACTTCACCCATTTTATGGATCAACGTACGACGGGTGATTTCTGTCGGGTGGGCAGTCAGAACCAGCTCCAGGGAGAGTGACTCCACGGCTTTTTTGATGGTGGCTTCATCGAGATTGGGCTGGTCTTTCAATTTACGAAGAGTGCGAGCAATCACTTCCGGGTTGCTGGCTGCTTCGCCTTTGGGCGAAATGCTGTGGTATTGCTCGGCGGTGTTGGCCAGGTTCAGGAACTGGCTAAACGCACGGGCAACCGGCAGCAGTTCGTCGTTAGACAGGTTTTGCAGCGTCGTAAGTAGCTCCTGGCGATTGACTTCATTGCCAGCGCGGGATGATTTGGACAGCTTACGGATTGTTTCTACGCGATCAAGAATGTGCTCTCCCAGCGCATCCTTAATGGTCTCTCCCAGCACTTTGCCGAGCATACTGACATTACTACGCAACGCGGAATATTGTTCGTTCATATTTACCCAGACACCCCATCTCTTTTGTAAATGTCCTGTATCTTTCGCGCCGCCGTCAACACTGCTGCAACGTGAAATTTTTCGGACTTAATTTTTTTGCCGTCTTTTATAAAGCCACGTAAAACTCGTGACGTCAATTGCTGCGAAATCGGTTCAGCAAACGAAAAAATGGCGGGAATTTACGTTATTTAATTCACATCGGATCAAATAAGCTGTGCTTATGAAAATGTTAATAAATGACCTTGCTCGCCGCTGAAGGATGAGCAAGGTTATAAACGATTAATGCCAGCAGAAATGATGCACAACCTGGGTGATCAATTCGCGAGTTGGCTTAATGAAGCGTGTTTCCAGGTATTCATCTGGCTGATGTGCCTGATTAATGGAGCCTGGGCCCAACACCAGCGTCGGGCAAAGCGTCTGGATAAACGGCGCTTCAGTGCAGTAGTTCACCACTTCCGTTTGCGCTCCCAGCAGTTTTTCGACGACTTCAACCAACTGATGGTCTGGCGGACACTCATAGCCAGGAATAGGCGGATGCAGTTCCGACACCGTCAGGCGACCCGGCCAACGCTCGCTGACAGGGGCCAGCGCATCGTTAAGTAAACCATTAAGATCGTTGAGCGTCATGCCGGGCAGCGGGCGAATATCCATATGCAGCTCGCAGCAGGCGCAGATTCGGTTGGCGGCGTCACCACCGTGGATATGACCCAAATTTAACGTCGGGTACGGAACGGTAAAAGCGTCATGGTGATAGCGTTCTTTCAGGTCATCGCGCAGAGTCATGATATGGCCGATAGCATCATGCATGAGTTCAATCGCATTGACGCCACGCGCTGGATCGCTTGAGTGACCCGACTGCCCCAAAATGCGAATTGCATTAGAGATATGCCCTTTGTGCGCACGCACCGGCTGCAGGGAGGTGGGTTCGCCAATGATCGCGCAGTCTGGGCGCAGAGCGGTGGTTTCAGAAAAGTAGCGCGCCCCCGCCATGCTGGTCTCTTCGTCGGCAGTGGCCAAAATGTAGAGGGGCTTTTTCAGCTTCGCTACGTCGACGTCGCGCAGCGCGTCGAGGATAAACGCGAAGAAGCCTTTCATATCTGCCGTACCCAGGCCGTAGAGCTTATTGTCATGCTCTGTCAGGGTGAACGGATCGCGCGTCCAGCGTCCGTCGTCAAACGGCACGGTATCGGTATGACCCGCTAACAACAGACCGCCAGCCCCTTGTCCAATGCTCGCCAGCATATTGAATTTATTGCGCGTATCGGGGACCGGCTGAACCTCTACATTGAAGCCTAAATCTTTGAACCAGCCCGCCAGCAGAGTGATTAAACCTGCATTGCTTTGATCCAGTGCTTCTTCGGTGGCGCTAATCGATGGCGTGGCAATCAGAGCGCGGTAAATCTCGATAAATGGCGGTAAATTGTTTTTCATTGTTGACACACCTCGGGTCATGATAGTATCAATATTCATGCAGTATTTATGAATAAAAATACATTAACGTTGAGCGTAATAAAACCCACCAAGTGTAAGGTGAGGTGATAAAGGCTTATACCTGGCAACAGAATCTAAGAAGGTGAGCTGCCCCGATGTTGAATACGCTGATTGTGGGCGCCAGCGGCTATGCCGGCGCAGAGCTTGTGACCTATGTAAATCGCCATCCTGATATGAACATAACCGCTTTGACCGTCTCAGCGCAAAGCAATGATGCAGGAAAACTCATCTCCGATTTGCATCCGCAGTTGAAAGGCATTGTCGATTTACCGTTGCAGCCAATGTCGGATATCAGCGAGTTTAGCGCAGGGGTGGACATTGTGTTCCTCGCCACAGCGCATGAGGTCAGTCATGACCTGGCCCCGCAGTTTCTGCAGGCCGGATGTGTGGTGTTTGATCTTTCAGGCGCGTTTCGTGTTAACGATAGCGCGTTCTATGAAAAATATTATGGCTTTACCCATCAGCACCCCGAACTGCTGAAGCAAGCGGTGTACGGTCTGGCGGAGTGGAGCGCAGAGCAACTGAAAGAAGCGAATCTGGTTGCCGTACCGGGTTGTTATCCGACGGCGGCGCAGTTGTCGCTGAAACCACTGATTGACGGCGGACTGCTGGATCTCAGCCAGTGGCCGGTGATTAATGCGACCAGCGGCGTCAGCGGGGCAGGCCGTAAAGCGGCTATCTCGAACAGCTTTTGCGAAGTGAGCCTGCAGCCCTATGGCGTGTTTACCCATCGTCATCAGCCGGAAATCGCAACTCACCTCGGCGCGGAAGTGATCTTCACTCCGCATCTGGGGAACTTCCCGCGCGGAATTCTGGAAACGATCACCTGCCGTCTGAAAGCGGGCGTAACCCATGCGCAGGTGGCCCAGACACTGCAACAAGCCTATGGCGATAAACCACTCGTACGTCTGTACGACAAAGGCGTTCCGGCTCTGAAGAATGTGGTGGGCTTACCGTTTTGTGACATCGGGTTTGCCGTGCAGGGAGAGCATCTGATCGTGGTGGCTACCGAAGATAACTTATTAAAAGGCGCGGCGGCACAGGCGATGCAGTGCGCAAATATCCGTTTCGGCTTTGCTGAAACGCAGTCTCTTATTTAAGGGTGCAACAATGAATCCATTAATTATCAAGCTGGGCGGCGTTTTACTGGATAGCGAAGAGGCGCTGGAGCGACTGTTTACCGCACTGGTGAATTATCGTGAGTCGCATCAGCGTCCGCTGATTATTGTGCACGGCGGCGGCTGCGTGGTTGATGAGCTAATGAAGCAGTTGAATCTGCCGGTCAAAAAGAAAAACGGCCTGCGCGTTACTCCTGCCGATCAGATAGACATTATCACTGGCGCCCTGGCGGGTACGGCGAATAAAACCTTACTGGCCTGGGCGAAAAAACATCAAATCGCCTCTGTGGGCCTATATCTTGGCGATGGCGACAGCGTAAAAGTGACGCCGCTCGATAAAGAGCTGGGTCATGTTGGACTCGCGCAACCGGGTTCGCCTAAGCTAATTAACACGCTGCTGGCAAGCGGTTTTCTGCCGGTAGTCAGCTCCATTGGCGTCACTGAAGATGGACTGCTGATGAACGTTAACGCCGATCAGGCGGCAACAGCGCTGGCGGCAACGTTGGGTGCGGATCTGATCCTGCTCTCAGACGTGAGCGGTATTCTGGATGGTAAAGGTCAGCGTATTGCCGAAATGACCGCCGCGAAAGCGGAGCAGTTGATCGACCAGGGGATTATTACCGATGGCATGATCGTGAAGGTCAATGCGGCGCTGGATGCCGCGCGCACGCTGGGCCGCCCGGTGGATATCGCCTCCTGGCGTCATGCAGAGCAACTCCCGGCGTTGTTTAACGGCACGCCGATCGGTACCCGTATTCTGGCTTAAGTATTTGTATGCCCGATGGCGGCTACGCCTTATCGGGCCTACGTGAACAGAACCTGTAGGCCGGATAAGCGTAGCGCCATCCGGCATTGAAATTAAAAGAATTTAAGGAAGCATGTTATGGCACTTTGGGGTGGGCGTTTTACACAGGCAGCAGATCAGCGGTTCAAACAGTTCAACGACTCGTTGCGTTTTGACTACCGCCTGGCAGAACAGGATATTGTCGGCTCTGTGGCCTGGTCCAAAGCGTTGGTAACGGTCGGCGTACTGAGTGCCGATGAACAGCTGCAACTGGAAGAGGCGCTGAACACGCTGCTGGAAGAGGTGCGTGCCAACCCGCAACAGATCCTGCAAAGCGATGCCGAAGATATTCACAGTTGGGTGGAAGGTAAGCTGATTGATAAAGTCGGCCAGCTTGGTAAAAAACTGCATACCGGGCGTAGCCGTAATGATCAGGTCGCGACCGACCTTAAACTGTGGTGTAAAGACACGGTTATTGAATTACTCTCTGCCAACCGTCAGTTGCAAAGTGCGCTGGTGGTGACGGCGGAGAATAACCAGGACGCCGTTATGCCGGGTTACACCCACCTGCAACGTGCGCAGCCGGTGACGTTTGCTCACTGGTGCCTGGCCTATGTCGAAATGCTGGCGCGTGATGAGAGCCGTCTGCAGGATGCGCTTAAGCGTCTGGACGTCAGTCCTCTGGGCTGCGGCGCGCTGGCGGGTACGGCATATGAAATCGATCGCGAACAACTGGCCGGCTGGCTGGGCTTTGCTTCGGCAACGCGCAACAGTCTGGACAGCGTTTCCGATCGTGACCACGTGCTGGAGTTACTCTCCGACGCTTCTATCGGCATGGTGCACCTGTCGCGTTTTGCTGAAGACCTGATTTTCTTTAATACCGGTGAAGCAGGCTTTGTCGAGCTGTCCGATCGAGTGACCTCTGGTTCATCCCTGATGCCGCAGAAGAAAAACCCGGATGCGCTGGAATTAATCCGTGGTAAATGCGGTCGCGTGCAGGGTGCGTTGACCGGGATGATGATGACCTTAAAAGGCCTACCGCTGGCGTATAACAAAGATATGCAGGAAGACAAAGAAGGGCTGTTCGATGCGCTCGACACCTGGCTGGATTGTCTGCATATGGCCGCGCTGGTGCTGGATGGCATTCAGGTGAAACGTCCGCGTTGTCAGGAAGCGGCGCAGCAGGGTTATGCCAACGCTACTGAGCTGGCGGATTATCTGGTAGCGAAAGGCGTGCCGTTCCGCGAAGCGCACCACATTGTGGGCGAAACGGTGGTTGAGGCGATTCGTCAGGGCAAACCGCTGGAATCGTTGTCGCTGACCGACTTACAGAAGTTCAGTCCGGTCATTGGCGATGACGTTTACCCGATCCTTTCTCTACAATCGTGTCTGGACAAACGTGCGGCGAAAGGCGGCGTGTCGCCACAGCAGGTCGCACAGGCGATTGATTACGCGAAGGCGCGTCTGGCGTAACTTTTGTCTTTGTAGGTCTGATAAGCATAGCGCCATCAGGCAAACAGTGATCAGAGCCTGGCATCTCGCCGGGCTTTTTTATGCACAAAAAATGCGGACGCAAGGTCCGCAAAAGTTCACGTTGGCTTTAGTTATTTCGAGTATGAGAGAAACTCTCTAAACGGACAGTAGCTTCAAGGGTTAAAGGGGTACCGTTCCGTTTCTGTGGTGCATTATTAAACAGAAAGCTTGATAGGGATAATCGTTCGTTGCTATGCTACCTATCGCTACGAACTATCGTGGCGATGGAGGATGAATAATGAATATTCGTGATCTTGAATACCTGGTGGCGCTTGCCGAACATCGTCACTTCCGACGGGCGGCAGACTCCTGCCACGTGAGCCAGCCAACGCTGAGCGGGCAGATCCGTAAGCTGGAAGATGAGCTGGGCGTCATGTTGCTGGAGCGTACGAGTCGCAAAGTGCTGTTCACTCAGGCAGGTCTGCTGCTGGTGGATCAGGCGCGCACCGTGCTGCGCGAGGTCAAAGTGCTCAAGGAGATGGCAAGCCAACAAGGCGAGACGATGTCTGGCCCGCTGCATATTGGTTTGATCCCAACGGTGGGGCCATACCTGCTGCCGCATATTATTCCTATGTTGCACCAGACCTTCCCAAAACTGGAAATGTATCTGCATGAGGCGCAGACGCATCAGCTGTTGGCGCAACTGGATAGCGGTAAGCTCGACTGCGTGATTCTGGCGTTGGTGAAAGAGAGTGAGGCATTCATCGAAGTACCGTTATTTGATGAGCCTATGATGCTGGCGATCTATGAAGATCATCCATGGGCAAACCGTGACTGTGTACCGATGTCCGATCTGGCGGGTGAAAAACTGCTGATGCTGGAAGACGGCCACTGCCTGCGCGATCAGGCCATGGGCTTCTGCTTTGAAGCAGGTGCTGATGAAGATACCCATTTCCGGGCAACCAGTCTGGAAACGCTGCGCAATATGGTGGCGGCAGGTAGCGGTATTACGTTACTGCCTGCGCTGGCTGTTCCGTCGGAGCGCAAGCGTGATGGTGTTGTCTATCTGCCATGCATTAAGCCAGAACCGCGCCGCACGATTGGCCTGGTGTATCGTCCAGGTTCGCCGCTGCGCAGCCGTTATGAACAGCTGGCAGAGGCCATCCGTGGATCAATGGATGGCCATTTCGACAGTGCGTTAAAACAGGCGGTTTAAGCCATTTAGCGCCGCTACCCGATAGGCTTCCGCCATGGTTGGGTAGTTAAAGGTGGTGTTAACGAAGTACTCGATGGTGTTACCACCACCTTTTTGCTCCATTATCGCCTGACCGATGTGAATAATTTCAGCCGCGCGTTCCCCAAAGCAGTGGATCCCCAGAATCTCTTTGGTTTCGCGATGGAACAGAATCTTCAACGTGCCGACACTCATGCCCACGATTTGCGCACGTGCCAGATGTTTAAACTGGGCGCGGCCAACTTCGTATGGGACTTTCATCGCCGTAAGCTGCTGCTCGGTTTTACCAACGGAGCTGATTTCAGGAATGGTATAAATCCCGGTTGGGATATCTTCGATCAGATGCGCGGTGGCTTCGCCTTTCACCAGTGCCTGGGCGGCAATGCGTCCCTGATCGTAGGCCGCCGATGCCAGACTCGGATAGCCGATCACATCCCCTACGGCATACACGTGCGGCAGTGCCGTCTGGTACATGCTATTCACTTTGAGCTGCCCACGGCTGTCGGTTTTCAGACCAATATTTTCCAGCGCCAGCGAATCGGTATTACCGGTGCGGCCATTGGCGTACAGCAGACAGTCAGCCTTCAGTTTTTTACCGGATTTCAGGTGCATGATGACGCCGTCATCGCAACCTTCAATCTTCTCGTACTCTTCGTTGTGGCGAATAACCACACCGCTGTTCCAGAAGTGGTAAGAGAGCGAGTCGGACATCTCTTGATCAAGGAACGCCAGCAGACGATCGCGGGTGTTGATTAAATCAACTTTGACGTCCATTCCACGGAAGATCGACGCATATTCACAGCCAATAACCCCTGCGCCATAAATCAGAACGTGGCGAGGTTCGTGGTGCAGACTCAGGATGGAGTCGCTGTCATAAATGCGGGGATGCGAAAAGTCGACGTCAACAGGGCGATAAGGGCGTGAACCGCAGGCGATCACGAACTTATCCGCGGTCAGCGTTTCCACCGTGCCGTCGTGGCATTCCAGGGCGATAGTGTGTTCGTCAACAAAACGGGCATTTCCCTGCAAAATCTCGCAGTGATTACGCTCGTAAAAACCTTGCCGCATGCGCGTTTGCTGATTAATCACGTTATCAGCATGGTTGAGAATATCGGCGAAGGAAGAACGGAGAAGTCGGGAATGGTCGCTGTAAAGTGGGTTCTGATTGAATTCAATAATACGGCTGACGGCGTGGCGGAGTGCTTTCGACGGGATGGTGCCCCAGTGGGTACAGCCTCCGCCGACGTTATGATAGCGCTCAATCACCGCGACGCGCGCTCCCTGTTTAACCAGACCCATTGCAGCGCCTTCGCCGCCGGGACCGGAACCTATTACTATTGCATCGTAATCGTAGGAATGTGACATGGTCAGGCTTACCTGTTCTTATACATAAAAGCAACAGAATAGTAACATCGTTGTCGGGATAACCCAATTATCGTTGTGCTTTTTTGCGAAGTCGAAGCACAAACTGCGCGTAAACAATCATTAACAAAGCCATGCCAACCGCCTAATCTCTGGTATAGTGCCAGCAAGGTATGTGGAAGGATTCAGACATCGTGATGGGCGTTAGAGCGCAACAAAAAGAGAAAACCCGGCGTTCGCTGGTAGAGGCTGCATTTAGTCAACTCAGTGCTGAGCGTAGTTTTGCCAGTCTCAGTTTACGAGAAGTTGCTCGTGAAGCGGGCATTGCGCCAACCTCGTTTTATCGCCATTTCCGCGATGTGGATGAGCTCGGGCTGACGATGGTGGACGAAAGTGGTCTGATGCTGCGTCAGTTGATGCGTCAGGCGCGTCAGCGTATCGCCAAAGGTGGGAGTGTGATCCGTACCTCGGTCTCAACATTTATGGAATTCATCGGCAACAATCCCAACGCCTTCCGTTTATTATTGCGCGAGCGTTCGGGAACCTCCGCAGCGTTTCGTGCAGCGGTCGCACGTGAAATTCAGCACTTCATTGCGGAACTTGCGGACTATCTGGAACTCGAAAACCATATGCCCCGTGCGTTTACTGAAGCGCAGGCCGAAGCCATGGTAACGATTGTGTTCAGCGCCGGGGCAGAAGCACTGGATGTTGGCGCTGAACAGCGTCGACAGCTGGAAGAGCGGCTGGTATTGCAACTACGCATGATTGCGAAAGGCGCATTTTATTGGTACCGCCGTGAACAAGAGAAGATGACGCACCACTCCGAGTAACGAGAAGGACGAGCAATGAAACAGTCAGGTCAAGATAAAGGTACGCTGCTGCTGGCGCTGGTTGCTGGCTTATCGATCAATGGCACATTTGCGGCGCTGTTTAGCTCCATTGTGCCATTCTCAGTATTCCCGATTATTTCGCTGGTGCTGACGGTTTATTGTCTGCATCAACGCTATCAGAACCGCACCATGCCTGTGGGGCTACCAGGCCTGGCCGCCGCCTGTTTTATTCTCGGTGTTCTGTTGTACAGCACCGTGGTACGCGCTGAATATCCGGATATTGGTTCTAACTTCTTCCCGGCGGTACTGTCGGTGATTCTGGTGTTCTGGATCGGCGTTAAAGTGCGTAACCGTAAGCAGGAAATTGCGGAATAATATTTGTAGGCCGGGCAAGCCCGGCCAGGACATCACTTACTTCGCGGTCAGTAACACGCCACACTCCATATGGTGCGTATACGGGAACTGATCGAACAGAGCCAGACGTGAAACATTGTGCGTCTGGCTTAACGTTTCCAGATTCTTACACAGCGTCTCCGGGTTGCAGGAGATGTACAGAATCCGCGGATACGCCTGTACCATTTTCTCCGTTTCGCTGTCCAGACCGCTACGCGGTGGGTCAACGAAAATGGTTTCACACTGGTAGCTCTTCAGATCGATCCCCTGCAAACGGTTGAACTCGCGAACCCCATTCATCGCCTGAGTAAACTCTTCTGCCGCCATGCGGATAATTTGTACGTTATCAATATGGTTAGCCGCAATGTTGTACTGGGCAGCCGCCACGGATGGTTTGGCGATTTCAGTCGCCAGCACGCGGTTGAAATTTTGCGCCAGCGCTAATGAGAAGTTGCCATTACCGCAGTACAGCTCAAGCAGGTCGCCCTGGGAATCTTTGGTGACATCAATCGCCCATTCCAGCATCTGAATATTCATCGCGGCATTGGGCTGGGTGAAGCTGTTCTCAACCTGGCGGTAGATGATCTCTTTACCTGCGACCGGCAAGCGTTCGTCAATATAGTCCTGGTCCAGCTCGATTTTGGTTTTGGTAGCCCGGCCAATCAGATGCACGTTCAGGTTTTGCGCACGCAGCGCGTCCCGTAGCGCTTCGGCTTCATGACGCCATTCGTCATCCAGCTTTTTATGGTACAGCATCGAGACGACCGCTTGATCGCTCAGGGTGGTGAGGTAATCAATCTGGAACAGTTTGTGGCGCAGGACACGGTTGTTGCGTACCCCTTCAATCATTGCCGTCATCAGCGTGTTGATAAGCTCGCTGGCCGCCGGGAAACTGTCGACGCGAATACGGCTTTTCGTCTGTTGATCGAACATGATGTGGTACAGGTCATCACCGTCATGCCACAGCCGGAATTCGGCACGCATACGGTAGTGACTGACCGGTGAGCGAAACACTTCCGGAGCCTGTGCATAAAACGGTGTCATTAAGCTCTGCAGACGCACCACTTTTTCAGCTAACTGCGCGTCGTACTGTTCTGTCGGAAGATGTTCGGGGGTCATGATGCGTCCTGAAAAATAAAAGTACGCGGGGATTGTAGGGATTGCTCAACAGATGTCCAGTCATTGATGATTTCCGATATTGTGATACACAGTCTGGACAGTGGGTTGTAACAAACTGTAGCATCCGTTTTCCGGTCCTGTGAGTTAAAAGGGAATCCAGTGTGAATCTGGAGCTGACGCGCAGCGGTAAGGAAGGTAGGAGATGAGCGCACCTGGTGCAGACACTGCGGCTTGCCGTGGGAAGTCATCGTCTCTTTAAGTCGCCTCCAAGCCCGAAGACCTGCCGGCTAACGTCGCATCTGGTTTTCATCATCGCGTACTATCGGTGGGACCTGCGGCATCCTTCTTATATTGTGGATGCTTTACAATGATTAAAAAATCGTTGCTGTGGACGGCGCTTTCCGTCACGGCATTTTCTGGTTGGGCACAGGATGCTAGCCCAGATACTCTCGTCGTCACTGCCAACCGTTTTCAGCAGCCGCGTAGCGCAGTACTTGCTCCTATCACCGTTGTTACGCGTCAGGATATCGATCGCTGGCAATCCACCTCCGTGAATGATGTGCTTCGTCGCTTGCCAGGCGTGGATATCGCCCAATACGGTGGTATGGGACAAAATTCGTCTATTTCTATTCGCGGCACCAACGCCAGCCATGTTCTGGTGCTGATTGACGGTGTGCGTCTGAACCTGGCAGGGGTTAGCGGCGCAGCCGATCTTAGCCAGTTCCCGGTATCGTTGGTACAACGTATTGAGTACATTCGTGGGCCGCGTTCGGCTATTTATGGTTCTGATGCGATTGGCGGCGTGGTGAATATCATTACGACGCGCGAAAAGCCGGGGACGGAACTGACCGCTGGCGTGGGAAGCAATGGCTACCAGAATTACGATGTCTCAACCCAACAACAGTTAGGTGAGAATACGCGCGTCACGCTGATGGGCGATTATGCCTATACCAAAGGCTTTGATGTCGTGGCTTACGGTAGTACTGGCTCTCAGGCTCAACCCGACAAAGACGGCTTCTTAAATAAGACGCTATATGGCGCGCTGGAACACAACTTCTCTGACACCTGGAGCGGGTTTGTTCGTGGCTACGGTTATGATAACCGCACGAATTACGATTCGTACTATTCTCCGAACTCACCACTGGTCGATACCCGAAAACTCTATAGTCAAAGCTGGGATGCCGGACTGCGCTTCAATGGTGAAATTATCCAGTCACAGCTGGTTTCCAGCTATAGCCACAGTAAAGACTACAACTATGATCCGGATTATGGCCGCTATGACTCCTCGGCCACACTGGATGAGATGAAGCAATATAATGTTCAGTGGTCGAACAGTATGGTGGTTGGCCACGGTAATGTGGGCGCGGGCGTCGACTGGCAAAAGCAAACTACGGAGCCTGGCACCGCGTATGTCACGGACGGTTACGACCAGCGTAACACTGGCCTCTATCTCACCGGGTTGCAGCAACTGGGTGACTTTACCTTTGAAGGTGCGGCGCGCAGTGATGATAACTCCGAGTTTGGTCGCCATGGTACATGGCAAACCAGCGCCGGATGGGAGTTTATTGAAGGTTATCGCTTTATTGCCTCCTACGGTACTTCCTACAAAGCACCAAATCTCGGGCAGTTGCATGGCTATTACGGCAATTCGAATCTGGATCCTGAAGAGAGTAAGCAGTGGGAAGGGGCGTTTGAAGGGCTGACGGCGGATGTGAACTGGCGTTTGTCAGGATATCGCAACGATATCGATAACATGATCGATTACGACCCACATACCGAGAAATACTTTAACGAAGGCAAAGTACGTATTAAAGGTGTCGAAGCGACAGCAAACTTTGATACCGGGCCGCTGGCGCACACCCTGAGCTACGATTACGTTGATGCACGAAATGCGATTACCGATAAACCACTGGCGCGTCGTTCTAAACAGCAGGTGAAGTACCAGCTTGACTGGCAGGTATACGATTTTGACTGGGGCCTGACCTATCATTATCTGGGAACGCGTTATGACACGGACTTCGTCACCAATCAGCCGGTAAAAATGGGGGGAGTGAGCCTGTGGGATCTGACAGTGGCATATCCAATCACCTCACAGCTGACTGTTCGTGGTAAAATCGCCAACCTGTTCGATAAAGATTACGAGACAGTTTATGGCTACGCAACTGCAGGGCGGGAATACACCTTGTCTGGCAGCTACACCTTCTGATCCACGTCCCACCGTGCTGGTGTTTGATTCCGGCGTCGGTGGGTTGTCGGTCTACAATGAGATCCGCAGTCTCCTGCCGGATCTCCACTATATATACGCTTTTGATAACGTCGCCTTTCCTTATGGTGAGAAGAGCGAGGAATTTATCGTCGAGCGTGTTGTTGAGATTGTGACTGCGGTCCAGCAGCGCTATCCACTCTCTCTTGCGGTCATCGCGTGTAATACCGCAAGCACTGTGTCACTTCCTGCATTACGTGCGAAATTTGCCTTCCCGGTTGTAGGCGTCGTTCCTGCTATTAAACCGGCGGCGCGACTCACGGCGAATGGCGTTGTGGGACTGCTCGCTACACGTGCGACGGTGAAGCGGTCGTATACCCATGAGTTGATTGCGCGGTTTGCTAACGAATGTCAGATTGCGATGTTGGGGTCTGCCGAGCTGGTAGAACTGGCGGAAGCGAAGCTGCACGGCGAAACGGTCTCTCTGGAGGAGTTGCGCCGCATTCTACGTCCGTGGCTGCGGATGTCGGAACCACCCGACACGGTGGTGCTGGGCTGCACCCATTTTCCTCTATTACAGGAAGAGCTTTTACAGGTCCTGCCCGAGGGGACGCGACTGGTGGATTCGGGGGCCGCGATTGCGCGTCGCACGGCCTGGTTATTAGAACATGAAGCGCCCGACGCGAAATCAACCGATGAGAATGTCGCATTCTGTATGGCGATGACGACAGAAGCCGAACAATTATTGCCCGTGCTGCAACGTTATGGCTTCAAAACGCTCGAAAAACTGGCGGTTTAATCGGTTTTGATGAAAAAATGCGCACTCGGAAAATTATTTTGAATTTCCCCTTGTCAGCCTGAAATAACTCCCTATAATGCGCCTCCACTGACACGGAACAACGGATTACACACCGCCGGGTCAGCGGAGAAAAGCGTAAATAAACGCTTGACTCTGAAGCGGGATAGCGTAATATGCACACCCCGCGCCGCTGAGAAAAAGCGAAGCGGCACTGCTCTTTAACAATTTATCAGACAATCTGTGTGGGCACTCGAAGATACGGATTCTTGACGTCGCAAGACGAAAAATGAATACCAAGTCTCTGAGTGAACACGTAATTCATTACGAAGTTTAATTC
>NZ_JAHLQZ010000464.1:0-241 GCF_018919505.1 Citrobacter sp. S55_ASV_140 | reverse complement strand
AAGAAATAGTAAGATAAAAAAAGATGTCAAAATAACTAGGTGATGAAATGAAGCGAAAACGATTATCTATTATCCGTATTCTTTTTTACATGATCATTCTGACGGTTATTGGTGCGGTGTTGTTTTTATGAGGAAGAACTTATCGTTCGGTAAAACGAGTGGAAAGCTATCAAATAGAAATAACAACAGCTGCAAAAAATTATCATATGGAAAACTACGAGAATTTGATCAAGGCGATAAT
>NZ_JAHLQZ010000463.1:0-242 GCF_018919505.1 Citrobacter sp. S55_ASV_140 | reverse complement strand
ATCAAAGGGGAGCGACCCTCCGCGAGCGGAGGGCACTATTTATTTTATTGCGGCTCGGCAGCATGCCCGTCCTGGGCAGGGGTGCTATTGGCGGGGGCATTGCCACTGTTGGTCCGGGTATAGAGAATCTTATGCGTATCGTTTGCACAATGCCCCACTACCAGTGAATCAGGTTGATCGGCCTGATCGTTGGGGACGATACTCAGCGTAAAGCTGGATTCCGCTACGCCATTATTTATGAT
>NZ_JAHLQZ010000462.1:0-256 GCF_018919505.1 Citrobacter sp. S55_ASV_140 | reverse complement strand
GGCAGTATCCCGTCCGGGGCCGGGCTGCGTTTGTTCTACCGAAATCAGCGCCTGCAGGAAGATGATAAATGGCGGCAGTGGTACTAAGAGGGCTGGAATGAGGCTATCTATTAATCAAAGGGTTAGCTGAGTAAAAAACTATTTCAGCTTTAAATACATATGATGTACTGTATATATAAACAGTAATATTGGGAGGGGGTTGTGAACGATTTGTTCATGGAGTCACTTGCATTGCAACGGATAGAACTTATAGCCC
>NZ_JAHLQZ010000461.1:0-266 GCF_018919505.1 Citrobacter sp. S55_ASV_140 | reverse complement strand
GTATGCAGGACATTAGTGTTTACGAGCACTATTTCACGCAAACTCCGCAAATTATCAAGGTTGATACGGGTTCACAGGTCGTCAACAATGGTGATGTGGATATCTGGAATATCAGTTTTGCAGGCATTTGGGGCGAAAACTCTACCGGTATTAACAACGGAAATATTACGCTTTCTCAATATGACTATTCTTCTCCGGAGACATCGTTCTCAGAACCTGACCACATGGCCTTTTTAAGCTCCAGTGGCGGTAGTGCTGTGAACAAC
>NZ_JAHLQZ010000460.1:0-269 GCF_018919505.1 Citrobacter sp. S55_ASV_140 | reverse complement strand
AGTCAGGCTTGCGCGATGCGATTGAGAATACCACTTTCTCCGCCGACGGCTAGCATAAAGCATGCAAAAAGAGGCGCGGATTCCGCGAAACACTGGTTTTTAGTGCGTCAGATCTCTATAATCTCGCGCAACCTGATTCACCCTCAATTATTAATTAGCCGTAGATACACAGGCTGGGACACTTCACATGAGCGAAAAATACGTCGTCACCTGGGACATGTTGCAGATCCATGCACGTAAACTGGCAAGCCGCTTGATGCCTTCTGAAC
>NZ_JAHLQZ010000459.1:0-269 GCF_018919505.1 Citrobacter sp. S55_ASV_140 | reverse complement strand
GATTGACGTTACTCGCAGAAGAAGCACCGGCTAACTCCGTGCCAGCAGCCGCGGTAATACGGAGGGTGCAAGCGTTAATCGGAATTACTGGGCGTAAAGCGCACGCAGGCGGTCTGTCAAGTCGGATGTGAAATCCCCGGGCTCAACCTGGGAACTGCATCCGAAACTGGCAGGCTAGAGTCTTGTAGAGGGGGGTAGAATTCCAGGTGTAGCGGTGAAATGCGTAGAGATCTGGAGGAATACCGGTGGCGAAGGCGGCCCCCTGGACA
>NZ_JAHLQZ010000045.1:0-28520 GCF_018919505.1 Citrobacter sp. S55_ASV_140 | reverse complement strand
TGGGGATACTATTTGCCGGATCAGGACCATGGTCCTGAACACAGCGAGTTTGTGGACTTTTTTGCGACCTATAAAGCAACGTTACCGGCGATTGGCCGTCTGATGAAGGTGTGCCATGCGCGCGTGGTGCCTCTGTTCCCGGTATATGATGGTAAAACGCACCGCCTGACGATCCAGGTACGTCCTCCGATGGATGACATCCTGACGGCGGATGATCACACAATTGCCAGACGAATGAACGAAGAGGTGGAAATTTTTGTTGCCCCACACCTTGAGCAATACACCTGGATTTTAAAACTGCTTAAGACGCGTAAACCGGGTGAAATTGAGCCTTATAAACGCAAAGATCTCTATCCGAAGAAATAAAAAAAGGCCTCTCATGTGAGAGGCCTTTTTACATCAGACGGTAGTTACTCGACGGTCAGAATACGCGTGGTATTGGTTGAGCCAATGGTGCTCATGACATCGCCCTGGGTCACAATCACCAGGTCGCCGGAAACCAGATAACCTTTATCGCGCAGGAGGTTCACCGCTTCATTGGCGGCAACCACGCCATCAGTTTCGCTGTCAAAGTGAACCGGTGTGACACCGCGATACAGAGAGGTCAGATTCAGCGTACGCTCATGACGAGACATCGCGAAAATCGGCAGACCAGAACTGATACGAGAGGTCATCAGCGCGGTACGACCAGACTCAGTCATCGCGATGATAGCGGTTACCCCTTTCAGGTGGTTAGCGGCATACATCGCTGACATAGCAATCGCTTCTTCGACATTGTCAAACTGCACGTCAAGACGGTGTTTGGAGACGTTGATGCTCGGGATCTTCTCGGCACCCAGGCATACGCGAGCCATTGCCGCGACGGTTTCTGCCGGGTACTGACCTGCTGCCGTTTCTGCAGAGAGCATAACGGCATCGGTACCGTCCAGTACGGCGTTAGCCACGTCCATCACTTCCGCACGGGTCGGCATTGGGTTGGTAATCATCGACTCCATCATCTGCGTGGCGGTAATAACCGCACGGTTCAGCTGACGTGCGCGACGAATCAACGCTTTTTGAATACCTACCAGCTCAGGATCGCCAATTTCAACGCCCAGGTCGCCACGAGCGACCATCACCACGTCGGAAGCCAGAATGATGTCATCCATCGCATTCTGGTCGCAGACGGCTTCCGCACGTTCTACCTTGGCGACGATTTTCGCATCGCAACCTGCGTCGCGCGCCAGACGGCGGGCATAGTTCAGGTCTTCGCCGCAGCGCGGGAAGGAGACGGCCAGATAATCAACGCTGATTTGCGCTGCAGTGACGATGTCAGCTTTATCTTTTTCGGTCAGGGCTTCAGCAGAAAGACCGCCGCCCAATTTGTTGATGCCCTTATTATTGGACAGCGGGCCGCCGACGGTGACTTCGGTGAAGACTTTCATTCCCTGGACTTCCAGCACCTTAAGCTGTACGCGACCGTCATCAAGTAGCAGGATATCGCCTGGCACGACGTCAGCAGGCAGACCTTTATAATCGATCCCGACTTTTTCTTTGTCGCCTTCGCCTTTGCCAAGGTTGGCGTCTAACAGGAACTTGTCGCCAACATTAAGAAAAACTTTACCTTCTTTAAAGGTTGATACGCGGATTTTAGGTCCCTGCAGGTCACCCAAAATAGCTACATGGCGTCCCAGTTTTGCGGCAATTTCACGGACCTTATCCGCCCGCATTTTGTGATCTTCTGGAGAGCCGTGCGAAAAGTTCATACGTACGACGTTCGCACCCGCAGCGATAATTTTTTCGAGGTTGTTATCGCGATCAGTTGCTGGGCCTAACGTGGTAACGATTTTGGTTCTGCGAAGCCTTCTGGACATGTAATACTCCGTTGACTGAAACAACTAGGTGTTGCGTGAACATTAATCCGGTCGTTCTCAAACATTGACGGTAAATGAACGACCCGGATGATAAAAGGGTAGAACATTGTTATTGCTTTTAGCGATCATCACTCTTGATGAGTAATTCTTTATCAAAACGCGATTCCTTGAGTGCTTCCTTGACACGCTTCAAGTTATCTCTAAATTTTGCCCCGCGGCGCAAAGTAAATCCTGTAGCCAGCACATCTATCACGGTCAGTTGAGCAAGTCGAGAGACCATGGGCATATAAATGTCAGTATCTTCCGGTACGTCGAGGGTAATGGCCAGCGTGGCTTCGCGCGCCAGCGGCGTGCCGGGAGAGGTCAAAGCGATAACCATCGCGTCGTTTTCCCTCGCCAACTGCGCCAGTTCAACCAGAGTTTTGGTTCTTCCGGTATGCGAAATCAGCACAATAACGTCGTCGTCGCTACAATTCATGCAACTCATACGTTGCAGTACAATATCGTCGGAATAGATCACCGGTACGTTAAAACGAAAAAATTTGTTCATCGCGTCGTGCGCTACCGCGGCGGAAGACCCAAGGCCAAAAAAGGCAATTTTCTTCGCCTGGGTTAACAAATCCACCGCCCTGTTTACCGCGGTGTTATCCAGAGACTGGCGAACGTGGTCAAGACTTGCCATCGCCGACTCGAAGATTTTTCCCGTGTAAGATTCTACGCTGTCATCCTCATCCACATTACGATTAACATAAGGGGTGCCATTTGCCAGACTTTGCGCCAGATGAAGTTTAAAATCAGGAAAGCCGCGCGTATCCATACTGCGACAGAAGCGGTTCACCGTCGGCTCGCTGACGTTGGCTTCCAGCGCAAGCGCAGCGATGCTTGAATGGATTGCCCGGTCGGGTGAGGCAAGAATAATGTCAGCGACTTTACGCTCTGATTTGCTCAACTGTTCCAGTTTTAACTGGATTTTTTCCAGCATATTCATGATGTAGGTCGACTCATGGCTCATGGGAAAAAACGATTTCAGCGATACGGGGAAATCGGGGGATACATTTGCTAGATATTACCCCTGCCACGGAAGGAACGGGGCAAAATGGACAGAATAGTTGTTGTTTTTTTTCATTACATGATCGAAGTCTGGTTTTGTTACTTCTTCATGGCTACGAAAAAAAGCGACTTTTTTATCCATTTTGCAGAGGTAAACGCCAATCAAACGCCTGTTTGCGGTAACAGCACGGCTGGATAAGCGTTTACGGTTTCCGGATTCACGTAAAAGCAGTACAGTGCACTGTAATAAAATTACAACCAGTTTCTGGCAAAAGCACCAGACACTTAATTGAGGAGAATGACATGGCGGTAACGCAAACAGCCCAGGCATGTGACCTGGTCATTTTCGGCGCGAAGGGCGACCTGGCGCGGCGGAAATTGCTGCCTTCCCTGTATCAACTGGAAAAGGCCGGCCAGATTAACCCGGAAACCCGTATCATCGGGGTAGGGCGTGCCGACTGGGACAAAGCAGCCTATACCAAGGTTGTGCGCGAAGCGCTCGAAACCTTCATGAAAGAAAAAATTGATGAAGGTTTGTGGGAGACCCTCAGCGGCCGTCTGGAGTTTTGTAATCTGGATGTCAATGATACCGCCGCATTTAGCCGTCTGGGTGAAATGCTGGATCAGAAATCACGGACTACGATTAACTATTTCGCGATGCCGCCAAGCACCTTTGGCGCGATCTGCAAAGGTTTGGGTGAAGCAAAGCTGAATGCTAAACCTGCCCGCGTTGTGATGGAAAAACCGTTGGGAACGTCACTGGCAACATCGCGCGAGATCAATGATCAGGTCGGTGAATATTTCGAAGAGTGTCAGGTTTATCGTATCGACCACTATCTCGGTAAAGAGACGGTGCTGAACCTGCTGGCACTGCGTTTTGCCAACTCCCTGTTTGTAAACAACTGGGATAACCGCACGATCGATCACGTTGAAATTACCGTCGCGGAAGAAGTGGGTATTGAAGGTCGCTGGGGTTATTTTGACCAGGCCGGTCAAATGCGCGACATGATCCAAAACCACCTGCTGCAGATCTTGTGCATGATCGCGATGTCTCCGCCGTCGGACCTGAGCGCTGACAGCATTCGTGATGAAAAAGTGAAGGTACTGAAATCACTACGCCGTATCGACCGCTCAAACGTGCGTGAAAAGACGGTTCGCGGTCAGTACACCGCGGGTTTTGCCCAGGGCAAAAAAGTTCCGGGATATCTGGAAGAAGAGGGCGCGAACAAAAGCAGCAATACGGAAACGTTTGTGGCGATCCGTGTGGATATTGATAACTGGCGTTGGGCGGGCGTTCCGTTCTATCTGCGTACCGG
Source organism: Citrobacter sp. S55_ASV_140 (assembly GCF_018919505.1). NCBI lineage: Bacteria > Pseudomonadati > Pseudomonadota > Gammaproteobacteria > Enterobacterales > Enterobacteriaceae > Citrobacter > Citrobacter sp. S55_ASV_140. The sequence continues at coordinate 24,301 of NZ_JAHLQZ010000045.1, read as the reverse complement.
CAAGCGTTTACCGACGAAGTGCTCTGAAGTCGTCGTCTATTTCAAAACGCCTGAGCTGAATCTGTTCCGGGAATCCTGGCAGGATCTGCCGCAGAACAAGCTGACTATTCGTTTGCAGCCTGATGAAGGTGTTGATATCCAGGTGCTGAACAAAGTGCCGGGTCTGGACCACAAGCATAACCTGCAAATCACCAAGCTTGATCTGAGCTATTCCGAAACCTTTAACCAGACGCATCTGGCCGACGCCTATGAGCGACTGCTGCTTGAAACGATGCGCGGTATTCAGGCGCTGTTTGTGCGTCGTGATGAAGTTGAAGAAGCCTGGAAGTGGGTCGACTCAATTACCGAAGCATGGGCGATGGACAACGATGCGCCGAAACCGTATCAGGCAGGGACCTGGGGACCGGTTGCCTCTGTGGCAATGATCACCCGAGATGGTCGTTCCTGGAACGAATTCGAGTAAAAAATCGCCTTACCCATAGGGGTTATTTTACCGGTAACATGATCTAACACAGATTGCAGAATAATTTTTGCACTTTTAAGCCTCGCGTGGATTCACCCGCGGGGCTTTTTTTATTACACTGCCTGAAACGATTTTGCCCCTGAGCTACGGCAAACAAGCGATTCAGCACTTTTTAACACGACTGATAAGCATTGTTAACCCTACCGCTCTGACAGATAAATTTTAGGAGCCTCTATGAATCCGAATTTGTTACGCGTAACACAACGTATCGTCGAACGTTCTCGCCATACACGTTCCGCCTACCTCGCCCGTATTGAACAAGCTAAATCGACCACCGTTCATCGTTCGCAACTGGCATGCGGTAACCTGGCTCATGGCTTTGCCGCGTGTCAACCGGACGACAAAGCATCGCTGAAAAGCATGCTGCGTAACAATATCGCGATCATTACCTCCTACAACGACATGCTTTCTGCGCATCAGCCATATGAACATTATCCGGCTATCATTCGCCAGGCGCTGCATGAAGCCAATGCGGTAGGTCAGGTTGCCGGTGGTGTGCCGGCCATGTGTGACGGTGTTACCCAGGGACAGGATGGGATGGAGCTTTCGCTGCTGAGTCGTGAAGTGATTGCGATGTCAGCGGCTGTAGGTCTCTCTCACAATATGTTCGATGGCGCGTTGTTCCTCGGCGTGTGCGATAAAATTGTCCCTGGCCTGGTGATGGCGGCGCTGTCATTCGGTCATCTGCCGTCAATCTTCATTCCTTCCGGGCCGATGGCGAGCGGCCTGGCGAACAAAGAAAAAGTGCGTATTCGTCAACTCTATGCGGAAGGCAAAGTTGATCGCATGGCGCTGCTCGAGTCCGAGGCGGCGTCTTATCACGCACCGGGTACCTGTACGTTCTACGGTACGGCGAATACCAACCAGATGGTCGTTGAGTTCATGGGGATGCAACTGCCAGGCTCCTCATTCGTCCATCCGGATGCGCCGCTGCGTGAAGCGTTGACCGCTGCTGCCGCCCGTCAGGTTACGCGTCTTACCGGGAACGGCAATGAATGGATGCCGATCGGTAAAATGATCGATGAAAAAGTGGTGGTGAACGGAATTGTGGCGCTGCTGGCGACCGGGGGCTCAACTAACCACACGATGCATCTGGTGGCCATGGCGCGCGCGGCCGGGATTCTGATTAACTGGGATGACTTCTCCGATCTGTCCGATATCGTGCCGCTGATGGCGCGTTTGTACCCGAACGGTCCGGCGGATATTAACCATTTCCAGGCGGCGGGCGGCGTACCGGTGCTAATGCGTGAGCTGCTGAATGCGGGTCTGCTGCATGAAGATGTGAATACCGTTGCCGGATTCGGTTTATCGCGTTACACCATGGAGCCGTGGCTTAACAACGGTGAACTGGACTGGCGCGAAGGGGCGGCGAAATCACTGGACAGCAACGTGATTGCCACCTTTGACCAACCTTTCTCTCACCACGGCGGCACTAAAGTGCTGAGCGGTAACCTCGGGCGCGCAGTGATGAAAACGTCGGCGGTACCGGTTGAAAATCAGGTTATTGAAGCGCCGGCAGTCGTTTTTGAAAGTCAGCACGATGTGTTACCGGCGTTCGATGCCGGTCTGCTTGACCGCGATTGCGTAGTTGTTGTGCGTCATCAGGGACCAAAAGCGAACGGAATGCCAGAATTACATAAACTCATGCCGCCACTTGGTGTATTATTGGACCGTTGTTTCAAAATTGCGTTAGTTACCGATGGACGACTTTCAGGTGCTTCAGGTAAAGTGCCTTCAGCAATCCATGTAACCCCAGAAGCCTATGATGGCGGTCTGCTGGCAAAAGTACGTGATGGCGACATCATTCGTGTGAATGGACAGACAGGTGAATTGACGCTGCTGGTTGACGAAGAAGAACTTGCTTCACGTCAGCCTCACATTCCAGACCTCAGCGCATCGCGCGTGGGGACCGGACGTGAAATGTTCAGCGCGTTGCGTGAGAAGCTGTCCGGAGCGGAGCAGGGCGCAACCTGTATCACTTTTTAAGACTTATTTTGTAATCAGGCGAGAGAAAACTCTGATGAAAAACTGGAAGACAAGTGCAGAAGCAATCCTGACCACTGGCCCGGTTGTACCGGTTATTGTGGTTAATAAACTGGAACATGCGGTGCCGATGGCAAAAGCGCTGGTTGCAGGTGGCGTGCGCGTTCTGGAAGTGACCTTACGTACTGCATGTGCGATGGATGCCATTCGCGCGATCGCGAAAGAAGTTCCGGACGCCATCGTCGGCGCAGGTACTGTACTGAATCCGCAACAACTGGCTGAAGTCACCGAAGCCGGTGCGCAGTTTGCTATCAGCCCGGGTCTGACCGAGCCGCTGTTAAAAGCCGCGACGGAAGGGACTATTCCGCTGATCCCTGGCATCAGCACGGTTTCTGAACTGATGCTGGGTATGGACTACGGATTGAAAGAGTTCAAATTCTTCCCGGCGGAAGCGAACGGCGGTACTAAAGCGCTGCAGGCGATTGCGGGCCCGTTCTCTCAGGTACGTTTCTGCCCAACCGGTGGTATCTCTCCGGCGAATTACCGTGACTACCTCGCGCTGAAAAGCGTGCTGTGCATCGGTGGTTCCTGGCTGGTTCCGGCAGATGCGCTGGAAGCTGGCGATTACGAACGCATTACCAAACTGGCTCGTGAAGCAGTAGAAGGCGCGAAGCAGTAAGCCGTTAATGTGTAAACCGTAGGCCGGATGCGGCATTAACGCCTTATCCGGCCTACGGGTCTGGTTTTTTATCCTGTAACTTTCACCTGTGCGGCGGCGTGTTTCGCGCGTTCAACCGCGTCTTCAATGGTTTGCGCTGTAGCCAGTACCACGCCTAAACGACGGCTCCCGTCGATCTCCGGCTTACCAAAGAATCGTACTTGCAGGCCAGCACCCACGGCGGCCTGTACGTTATCAAACGTTACATTCTGGCTGCTAAGTTGCGGCAGAATAACGGCGGAAGCGGAAGGCCCGTACTGACGGATTGCGCCAACGGGCAGACCGAGAAATGCGCGGACGTGCAGGGCAAATTCAGACAGGTCCTGCGAAATTAAGGTCACCATCCCGGTGTCGTGCGGGCGAGGGGAGACTTCGCTAAAAATGACCTCATCACCGCAGACAAACAGCTCCACGCCAAACAGACCGTAGCCGCCTAACGCCAGCACGACTTTACGGGCAATCTCCTGCGCGCGCGCCAGCGCCAGGTCGCTCATCTGCTGAGGCTGCCAGGATTCACGATAATCGCCATCTTCCTGACGATGCCCTACCGGCGCGCAAAAGTGTACGCCATCAACGGCGCTAACGGTAAGCAGGGTAATTTCAAAATCAAAATCTACCACGCCTTCGACGATAACGCGCCCGGCGCCTGCCCGGCCTCCCTGTTGAGCATAGTTCCAGGCTTCGGTGAGCCGATCGGCTGAACGAATAAAGCTTTGCCCCTTACCTGAGGAACTCATTACTGGCTTCACGATGCAAGGAAAGCCAATTTCGGCGACGGCCTCGCGAAAGCGAGTTTCGCTGTCTGCAAAGCGAAAAGAAGAGGTTGGTAAAGACAGCTCCTCTGCGGCGAGGCGACGGATCCCTTCGCGGTTCATGGTCAGTTGGGTCGCTCGTGCGCACGGCACAACGTGTTGCCCTTCCTGTTCCAGCTTTACCAGCATATCCGTGGCAATCGCTTCTATTTCCGGCACGATATAATGTGGTTTTTCACGCTCGACAACCTCGCGCAACGCTTCGCCATCCAGCATGTTGATAACGTATGAGCGATGGGCAACGTGCATGGCTGGCGCGTCGGGGTAACGATCCACGGCAATGACTTCCACACCCAGGCGTTGGCATTCGATCGCCACTTCTTTACCCAGTTCACCTGAACCTAATAACATCACTCGCGTTGCTGCGGGACGCAGCGCTGTGCCTAATAACGTCATAAATTAATCCCCTGTTTTATCTGGGCGCAGTATATACGAAAACGTTTGCGTCTGTCTTTATTACCAGGTTGATTTCAGGGCGCAAAAAAGAGTATACTGTACATAAATACAGGTGATTTAAGAGGCTGCAAAAATGGCGGTTGAAGTTAAATACGTAGTCATTCGGGAAGGTGAGGAAAAAATGTCGTTTACCAGCAAAAAGGAAGCCGATGCGTATGACAAAATGCTTGATACAGCGGATTTGCTCGACACATGGCTGGAGCAGTCACCGGTAGCGCTTGAAGACGAGCAGCGTGAAGCGCTTTCCCTGTGGCTGGCTGAGCAAAAAGATGTGCTGAGCGCCATCCTGAAAAACGGCAAGCTGCCGTCTCCGCAGGCCGTTAAAAATGACGCGCACGCTGAGGATGATACCCAGGCTGCCTGAAACGACTTGCGCTCCTGACGTTTTGTACCATGCTTTTCCCTGAATCATTGTGCAATCCCTGACGTCCTTTCGCATTGCTACATGCAACCGGAAAGACGAAGGGGAGATAAAGGAGAAAAAAATGTATAAAAAAAGAGCGTTATTAAGCCTGCTGTTGTTATCTGCCAGCGTATCTGTTTTTGCGGCAAACATGGAAAGCAAAAATGTTCAGTTTCCAAAATGCGAAGGGCTGAATGCTGATGGTATTGCGGCGAGCGTGAAACGTGATTATCAGCAAAATCGCATCGCGCGCTGGGCTGACGATCAAAAGCGTGTTGGGCAAGCCGATCCTGTCGCCTGGGTTAATACCCCCGATATTACGGGCAAAGATGGCAAATGGTCGGTCCCGCTGACGGTTCGCGGAAAAAGCGCGGATATTCACTATCAGGTAAAAGTCGACTGCCAGGCCGGAACGGCGGAGTATCAACCGCAGTAATGAGCGTATTTGCACATCTTTTGATGAGCTGAACACTTCCTGACATCCCCTCGGGTACGCTTTGACGATTATTCGTCTGTACTTGAGGGGCAAAATGGCTAACTGGCTGAACCAACTACAATCTCTTCTTGGGCAAAAAGGATCCTCCGCATCATCTTCCGGCGAGCAAGGGCTGAGTAAACTTCTGGTCCCTGGCGCGTTAGGCGGTCTGGCGGGATTACTGGTTGCCAACAAATCCTCACGTAAGTTACTGAGCAAATATGGCACCAGCGCGCTTCTGGTGGGTGGTGGTGCGGTTGCCGGAACCGTGCTGTGGAACAAATACAAAGATAAAGTTCGCGCCGCGCATCAGGATGAGCCGCAGTTCGGCGTACAAAGCTCGCCGCTGGATGAGCGAACTGAACGCCTGATCCTGGCGCTGGTTTTTGCGGCTAAAAGCGATGGTCATATTGATGCCAAAGAGCGTACCGCCATTGAACAGCAGCTTCGTGACGCGGGTGTTGAGGAGCAAGGCCGCGTTCTGATTGAACGGGCTATCGAACAACCGCTGGATCCTCAGCGCCTGGCGCAAGGGATCCGCAACGAAGAAGAGGCGCTGGAAATATACTTCCTGAGCTGTGCGGCGATTGATATCGACCACTTTATGGAGCGCAGCTATCTGAATGCGCTGGGTGACGCGTTGAAGATCCCACAGGATGTTCGTGACGGCATTGAACAGGATCTCAAGGCGCAAAAACAGGCTTTACCGGGTTAATTACTTATCGCTAAGGCGCATGTTTCGCTTGCATCATCGCTGTCTTTTGCCACCCTTATAGGATGTTTAAGCAAAAGAACAATGACATGCTACCAAAAGCTTCTCGTATTCCTCACGCCATGACGCAGCATGGCGATACACGTGTTGATAATTATTACTGGTTGCGAGACGACACCCGCTCGCAGCCGGACGTGCTCGAATACCTGCAACAGGAAAATGCGTATGGCCATCAGGTTATGGCTTCGCAGCAGGCTTTGCAGGACCGCGTTCTGAAAGAAATTATCGACCGTATTCCCCCACAGGATGCGTCCGCTCCCTATGTGAAAAATGGTTATCGTTACCGGCATATTTATGAACCGGGATGTGAATATGCCATTTATCAGCGCCAGTCGGTTCTCAGCGAAGAGTGGGATGAATGGGATACTCTGCTGGACGGCAACCAGCGCGCAGCCCACAGTGAATTTTATACGCTGGGAGGGCTGGCGATATCACCCGATAATAGCATTATGGCGCTGGCCGAAGATTACCTCTCTCGTCGGCAATATGGCGTTCGCTTTCGCAACCTGGAAAGCGGCAACTGGTATCCGGAAGTACTGGATAACGTTGAAGCGGATCTGGTCTGGGCGAATGATTCCCAGACCTTCTATTACGTTCGCAAACACGCCACGACGTTACTGCCGTACCAGGTCTGGCGGCATACCGTTGGATCTCCCTCGTCACTGGACGAATTGGTGTACGAAGAAGCCGATGACATGTTTTATGTCAGTCTGCATAAAACCACATCGTTACATTATGTGGTGATCCATATCGCCAGCGCGACGACCAGTGAGGTTCTGCTGTTGGATGCAGAACTGGCCGACGCCGAACCGTTGCTTTTTTTAGCGCGGCGTAAAGGCCACGAGTACAGCCTCGATCACTATCAGCACAAGTTTTATCTGCGCTCTAATCGTGAAGGTAAAAACTTTGGTCTGTACCGCACGCGCGTACGCAATGAACAAGCGTGGGAGGTGCTGATCCCGCCGCGCGAAAACGTCATGCTGGAGGGGTTTACCCTGTTTACCGACTGGCTGGTGGTGGAAGAACGCCAGCAGGGTTTAACCAGTCTGCGTCAGATCAATCGCAAAACGCGCGAAGTGATCGGTATCGCCTTTGACGATCCGGCGTATGTGACCTGGCTTGCCTATAACCCGGAACCGGAGACATCGCGACTGCGCTATGGCTATTCCTCCATGACCACGCCGGACACGTTGTTTGAACTGGATATGGACACCGGGGAGCGTCGCGTGCTTAAGCAGACGGAGGTCCCCGGATTTGATGCGGCGAATTACCGCAGCGAACATGTCTGGATCACCGCGCGCGATGGTACCGAGGTTCCGGTCTCACTGGTTTATCATCAAAAGTATTTCCTGAAAGGGAAAAACCCATTACTGGTTTACGGCTATGGTTCGTATGGCGCCAGTATGGATGCTGATTTCAGTAGCAGCCGTTTAAGCTTATTGGATCGCGGCTTTGTTTATGCCATTGCCCATGTACGTGGCGGCGGTGAATTGGGTCAGCAATGGTACGAAGACGGTAAGTTTCTGCACAAGAAAAATACCTTTAATGATTACCTCGACGTCTGCGATGCGCTGCTAAAAATGGGCTATGGCGCGCCATCGTTATGTTACGGCATGGGGGGAAGCGCTGGCGGAATGTTAATGGGTGTCGCCATCAACGAGCGCCCGGAGTTGTTCCATGGCGTGATTGCTCAGGTGCCGTTTGTCGATGTGGTGACCACGATGCTGGATGAGTCAATTCCACTCACCACCGGTGAATTTGAGGAATGGGGTAATCCGCAGGATCCGCAGTACTATGCGTATATGAAAAGCTACAGCCCCTATGACAACGTCACCGCGCAGGATTATCCGCATTTGCTGGTCACGACGGGATTACACGACTCCCAGGTGCAATACTGGGAACCGGCAAAGTGGGTGGCAAAATTGCGTGAGCTGAAAACGGACGATCGCTTGCTGTTACTGTGCACGGATATGGATTCCGGGCACGGCGGCAAGTCCGGGCGTTTTAAATCTTACGAAGGCGTGGCCCTGGAGTACGCGTTTTTGATTGGGCTGGCACAGGGAACGCTGTCTGGGCAAGCTTCAGATCAGATGTTATCCAGATAGTGCTTCAGCGTTAATCGCAGCTCCGGGCTCATACTGTCGAGGTTATTAAATAACCAACGCAGATAGCCCGGATCGCGTTCTGCCACCTCTGATACCGGTTTTCCACGGTACTTACCAAATGTGAAAGTAGTGAGTAATGCAGGGCGGCCGGTAATGTCGACCATCTGCTCTGCGGTCCAGCCTGAAGTCTGCATGATGTCGATCAGCAAAGCCGCAGTGATGTAGCAATCGTACAGAGCGCGGTGGTGATGCAGGCCTGCAGGCGTCTGAACGTTCAGCTTACGTGATTTGTACAGCGCCATATTGCTGTATTTGATTCCTGGCCACAATCGACGGGAGAGCTTCATGGTGCAGATCCACTCTCCGGGCATCTCTGGCAATACGCGGCGGTCGAAACTTGCGTTGTGCGCCACATACCACTCACTACCGTAATAGTGCGGAATGATATCTTCAATCCATGGCTTATCGGCTACCATCGCTTCAGTAATGCGATGAATAGCCATCGCCTGGGGGCTAATGGGGCGGTCAGGGCGCACCAGGTGGCTCATTGGGTTAACTATCTTTCCATCAACCACATCGACAGAAGCAATCTCAACAATGCCTCCCTGCAGACCACAGGTTTCTGTATCTATTATGCGCAACATGCCATGCTCCCGACCGAAACGACTAGCGTAATGGAATGATATCACCTTGCCAACCCCGTGGCGTGCGTTGACCGGTTAAGAGCAAAGAACCGCTGTCGGCGCGTACAATCAATCGACCTCGCTCGTCCCATAACGCGCTGCTCCCGCGTGCATTGGCCATTAATACCGCGATGGCAAATTTATGCGAGAAACTTTGTAGCTGAGATGCGGATGAGAGGAGTTCTGGCTCGCTGACGGACTGGCTACTGGTGAATAACGAAAAAGCAGGATCGATATCAATACCTTCTGGCTGACTATCCACAACGCTGATGGCATTGCGCTGTCTGGCAATACAAGCCCCGTGGCTCTGATGAAACGTTAATGGTGATGTCATCCAGGGAGAGAAAAGCGCAATGCCTTTCACAAAACGATTGTTATGCTCTACCGGCAATCCCGCGATAATTGTCATGCGGTAAGTTGCTGCGGCATGCGCCAGCGGTTCCAGCAACGCTTCATCAGGTGGCGCTGGGAGGGAGTCATTCTCATCAACGCAGCCCAACAAGGAGAGGGCGGGGAAGACCAGCAATTCACATTGGCATTGTGCGGCTGCCTGAATGAATTGCAGGTGATGGGCAACGTTTTCGGTCACTGACGCGTGAAGGGGTTCGTATTGTGCTGCTGCGATTTTCCAGTGTGACATAATGATTTCCTTTTCATAGTGTCTACAACCATCTTTAAAGTATAGATTAAGAATATACTTATACTGTAGCAGGCATCATGTAAGGAATCGTAACGTAATATAAGTTTTATTTAACTTTCGGCTCGTACGGTAAACGTGAAAGGGAGACGGATGCCAGGCGATGCGCGATGAGTCTTTCACGAAACCAGTCGCGTAAATGTTCGGGCTGTTCACGTTCAACCACTTCGGCAACGATCGGCATATTGTAGCGTTCTTTAAATGCGACACCCGCCGCGGCCAGGTCAACATTGACCTTATCCATTTCGGCTTGCTCCAGTTTGGCCAGATTGATGTTCATAGGCTGCTCCTTTTCTCTGTCTTCCGGCGCGCAAAGTTACTAAGAGTGCGCATTAATGGCAAGACACAATTGATGATTCTCGACTCGATCATTGTAGAAGGTTATTCTCTATAGATTAGACATAACAAAAAGGAATAGTTGAAATGGCTTCATCTGCATCTTCGCTACGTAATACTCTCATCGTACTCGCCAGCCTCCTCGCAACACCCGCTGCATTGGCGCATGCTCACCTGACAAAACAAAGTCCGGCGGCGAATGCGGAAGTCACCGCTTCTCCCCAGGCGCTGACGCTGAATTTTTCTGAGGGCGTCGAACCTGCGTTCAGCGGCGCAACGTTGACAGGTCCACAAAAGGAATCAATCAAGACGGGCAAAGCGACCCGCAGCGATCAGGACAAAACGCAACTGATTATTCCGCTCGCTCAAACGCTGGAGGCCGGAAAATATACGGTGGACTGGCACGTTGTATCCGTGGATGGTCACAAGACAAAGGGACAATATACCTTTAGCGTGAAATAACCGATGCTGGCATTTACCTGGGTTGCCCTGCGATTTATTCATTTTACCGCGTTGATGCTGGTGTTTGGTTGTGCGCTTTACGGCGCATGGCTGGCTCCCGTTTCGGTTCGCCGTTTAATGATGCGTCGTTTTTTACGTCTGCAACGCCATGCCGCGACGTGGAGTTTTATCAGCGCGACGCTAATGCTGGCGATCCAGGGGGGCTTAATGGGCTCAGGATGGCGGGATGTCGTCTCTACAGACGTTTGGGGCGCCGTTCTGCAGACGCAATTTGGCGGCGTCTGGCTATGGCAGATTATCCTCGCGATGGTCACGTTGGTGGTGACCATCGTTGTGCCGCGCAGCATGTCGCGACTGCTGTTAATGCTGACGATTGCTCAGTTTATTTTGCTGGCAGGCGTTGGACATGCAACGCTGCATACTGGCGTCGCTGGGGCTATCCAACAGGTTAACCATGCCTTACATCTGATATGTGCCGCCGCCTGGTTTGGCGGATTGCTGCCCGTACTTTACTGTATGAGAATGGCGCAGGGCCGCTGGCGGGAACAAGCGATCGGAACCATGATGCGTTTCTCCCGCTATGGGCATCTCTTCGTGGCCGGGGTTTTACTTACCGGGATTATGAATGCCCTGTTTATTGTCGGTGTTTCCGGCTCATGGCACATGGCTTATGGGCAACTGCTTTTGTTAAAAGGTGCCCTTGTCATGCTAATGGTAGCGATTGCCCTGGCGAATCGGTATGTTCTGGTACCACGCATGCAGCAGGATAATGGCTGTGTGACGCTCTATTTCATTTGGATGACAAAACTGGAATGGGGAATAGGGGCCGTTGTGCTGGCGATTGTCAGCCTGTTTGCAACCCTCGAACCTTTTTGATTGATGGACTGGCAAAACGCATGAAAAAAATCATTCTCTCTTTACTACTACTGGCAAGTTCAGGGGCCGCGCTGGCAGCGCCACAGGTCATCACCGTCAGCCGTTTTGAGGTTGGCAAAGATAAGTGGGCGTTTAATCGGGAAGAGGTGATGCTGACCTGCCGTGCAGGTCACGCGCTGTATGTCATCAATCCCAGCACGCTGGTGCAATATCCATTGAATGATGTTGCCAGAGAACAGGTTGCGAGCGGTAAAACCACGGCGAAGCCGATTGAGATTATCCAGATTGATGACCCGACGAAACCGGGTGAAAAAATGAGCCTGGCGCCGTTTGTTGAGCGTGCAGAAAAACTCTGTTAATTGTCAGATGTAGCGTTCTGATTTCCAATAAAAAAACCGCAGGAACTCACAGGAGAACTTGCGGTTTTTACATTTGGTCGTGTAACAGACTGCCTTTTTTTCCGGTCACTTTAGTCGCGGACTGGAAAACCTGGCGCTGTCATCTATTCTTAAATGGCAGGGTAACTTAGCCTGCATTAATGCCAACTTTTAGCGCACGGCTCTCTCCCAAGAGCCATTTCCCTGGACCGAATACAGGAATCGTATTCGGTCTCTTTTTATGCGGATTTCATTTCAATAAGTTAGAACGTCATGTCCAAAAATTTCCGAAATTTGTCCACATATCAGTATTTGGGATTGCTTCGTTATACCACACAGTTTTTAACATTCACAGTGTATTTGCAGAGAAAAAGAACAGGGATGGGCGCTGTTTTTCCTCGTATCCTAGAGTGTGCATGACGTATGTGTCAGTGTTTTCAGTGGGTTCTTGTTCCCTCAGACGTTTGGACTCGCTTGTACCGATAGCGGTATACTTCTTCATCAATAGGTGAAGTTCTCACCACTGACTCGGGACTTAGACTCACAGTAAAGAGACAGAAGAAATGGATAAGTTTAAAGAATGGCTGGTGATGGAAATTGGTAATGCAGACGATCTCTCTTCCTCATTAAATCTCTACACTAATGTCTATCAGTTAATACCTGAATATAAATTTGTATTTTCGTCTCCTAAAGGTCCATATCCGGGCTTTCAAACTAACAAAAAGTTCGAAAACGGAGCATCTATTCGTTCTTTATTCAATGATGAAAACGTGTTCGTCATGGATCCTCAAACGATAGAAGAAATGTTTAGTGATAAACGCTGCTCTACTTTTAAAATAGACTACTCAATATCCCTTGATAGCCAGGCATTAAGTTATTTGCGGCCTTATATTAACGGAAAGGTCTCAGGTTTAGATGATGACATTGAAGAAATATTCAATTTTATTTCCCATAAAAATACTCAGGTAGATTCTGTACTGTATGAACTGGAGAATCTTAACAATTTAGATGTAAAAGAAAACCATCATAAAATATTTGATAAATTGTTAGGTTACGAGTTTATAAAGGATGTAGATTTCATCAAAACGGGAAATACCGGGAAATTGACATCAAAAATATCACAAAGTGAGCTTTTACTTAAAACTGACAGACATTTTAATTCTATGCTTGCTAAACACAAGGATTCTGAGTTCAGGCGTGCGCTACGAGATCGACATGATAGTATATATGCTTACCTTCTAATGATGAGTATTATCCAAATCAAATCACCCGCCAGGTCGCTAAAGAATAAACTTATCGATCTGTTAATTTTTGCACACAACAAAGTCGGTTTTCTGGCCACAAGAGAGCTGATTCTTGCAAGTGAGTTCTTTAAAAGAGGAACTCAATTTAGATTTTTTAACAAGATACATAAAAAATCAAAAAATATGTGGCCAGCTTTACATGGGATGGCATGGGACCTTACTCATTGCAGATATTTAGAACAAGCTATTACCTTCAATACCGGAAATGACCAACGGTATTTTTTCCCTGGAATTTTAAGCTGTGATAAAGGATTTATTGAAGCTATGGAACTGACACCATTAAAGGCCGTTGCATTTAATACCCAGGGTGGGCCGCCACTGCTCTTTTACCATGATAATGACGTGAAAAAAATCACAGCAGACATACCTGAGGTTATTGATTTTTATATAAAAATAACAAGCAAACATAAAAGAGAAGAAAGAGCCAGCACGCGAAATGCACCCACTTATGACCTGCAATCTATTGTTACAGAACTGGAAGAAGAGCTGGAAGCTGTTGCCCAGGTGCCTGTTAGGCGGGCTGATCACATAGGGTCGTGACACCAGCATCGTTCGGAATTTTGCTGCTATGGTTTAATTAAGTGAAGGGTAATATTTGTATGCAGGAGGTCAAATGGGACAGCCTGACAATATCTACCAGCGGATCGCAGCAACAAACTGGCGACACGTCTGGGTCGTTGGGGATCTCCACGGTTGCTTCTCTTTATTGATGGCTAAACTGCGCCAGTGCCATTTTGATCCCTGGCAGGATCTGTTGGTTTCAGTGGGCGATGTTATCGACCGTGGCCCTGACAGTCTCCGTTGCCTGCGCCTGATGCGTAAAAGCTGGATTGTGGCAGTCAGGGGCAATCATGAGCAGATGGCGTTGGATGCACTGGCGACGGGGGAGCAACTGTCGTGGTTTATGAACGGCGGCGCGTGGTTTGCTCACGCGGATCAGCCCGCGGCGAGGTTAGCACTGGAAGCGTGCCGAAAGTTACCCTGGATTCTGGAACTACGCTGCCGGAGTGGTATACACGTTGTTGCTCATGCTGATTACCCGGATGATGATTACCAGTGGCAAAAAGAGGTCGATTTACAGCGGGTACTGTGGGATCGAGCGCGGTTGATGAACAATGGTAACGGCATACGCGGCGCGGATCACTTTTGGTTTGGACATACGCCGCTGCGGCATCGGTTGGATCGCGACAATCTGCACTATATTGATACCGGTGCGGTATTTGGCGGCGAATTAACGCTGGTGCAACTGCAATAATCAGAAATCACTGTATTCCTGGGCCGGACGCCAGAAGCTGTCGATATAATCGTCCGCAGGCAAACATCCGCCGTTACGAATGCGCTGATCGTCCATCGATACAAGGCATTGCTGCTCAGTTTTGTAGACATCAACCACGATATCTTCACAACCGCCGTCAAGGTAGCACACAAAAAGAACCAGCGTGAACATTCCATCCTCTAATGGTAAAGCCATACCTCTAGTGTAGAAGATGTTGATAGATGAGGGAAATTAGCCAGGAAATAACCCGTCTGGCGACGGGTTCTTTTTGAATCAGGCAAGGCGCATGATCCAGGCATCTGACTTACGATCGTAGTGCTCGCGAAACAGAACAGAATGTTCTCCATTCAGAAGGGCCGGGACGCTGGTGTCGGCATCCCAGGCGTCCAGTTGCATACATAAATCCGGATCGGATTTACATGGAATGGTTAACGTTCGGTCCCCCGGCGATTCGCCATGCAACTCGGCGTCGTCGATTTCAAAAGCGCCAATGCGCACACTGGTTTTCATCATCGTGCTCTCCGTTTATCTGCTGATTGTGGTACGACCAGTTAGGCCGTCCATTTTTCAGCGTAGTCAACGTTAGCAAAAGCGCCAGTCAAAACGTGCGTTATCCTGTAAAGAGTTTGCCATCTCGGACAAGATCGCGTGGATAGCTATTCTTCAATCGCGATCCAATACGCTTTGCCAGGCCGATCGGCTGATGCTGGAAGGTAACCAACACGTCGTCAGTTGTGGGTGAAGTTTGCGGATAAACATCTCTACCGCGATACCACTCTTCCGCTTCGGCAAGGCTCAGTTCGAACGCATGGCTATGGCCTGGATCGGCGAGGGCGATGACGGCTTCATGCTGCCAACGATACCCTTTGTTGTGGGTCTCAGCCAGTTTAACCCCGAGGCGGGAAAAACGAACTTTGCCAATCAGGGGTTCAATCTCTGTCGGAAATAACCAGATCTCTTTATCGCGCTGCCACAGGCGCAAATTGTCTGCCCATTGTAATCCGCAGGCGTTAGCGGCCTGGGCAACAAGCGCGGATTCACGTCCTTTCAGCGGGCTGAACGGGAAGTTACCCACTTTATATTTCGGTGAGGGTAGCGCAGGAATGGCGGCCGTTTTGCGCAAACGCGCGACGAAGAATCCTTCACAATCGTAGATCTGCGGGAACACATGCAGGAATCCTTCCGGCGTCAGGGCGCGTTCAGCCTCCGGGAATAAATCGCCCAACGGTAAAAATTCAACGGCATCCGGGTAGGTTTCAATCAACCACTGCATAATGGCTTCGTTTTCGTCACGGTTCAGCGTACAGGTTGAATAAACCAATGTGCCGCCGGGACGCAGAGCGTGAAAAGCGCTGTCGAGGAGCTCACGCTGGGTTGCGGCAATTTCCAGATTACTTTCTATGGACCAGTTTTTCAGCGCATCGGGATCTTTACGTACCACGCCTTCGCCGGAACATGGAGCATCCAGCAATATGGCATCGAATGTTTCTGGTAATGCCGCGCCGAATACCCGCCCGTCAAAATGGGTCAGGGCGACATTGTTGATACCGCAGCGACTGATATTGGCATGCAGGACTTTGACGCGACTGGCGGAAAACTCATTCGCCAGAATCACGCCCTGATTATTCATTTTGGCGGCAATTTGCGTGGTTTTGGAGCCGGGAGCTGCCGCGACATCCATTACGCGTTCCGGGGTATTGCCATCGGCAAACAGCGCGGCGACTGGCAACATTGAGCTGGCTTCCTGAATATAAAACAGGCCGCTTAAATGTTCTGCGGTGCTGCCGAGCGGCAGTGACGTTTCATCATCGCGTTCAATCCAGAAGCCTTCAGCACACCATGGAACAGGGGTGAGCGACCAGTTATATGGCGCTGTCAGAGTGAGGAAATCGGCAACAGAGATTTTCAGCGTATTGACGCGGATGCTACGGCGCAGCGGACGCTGGCAGGCAGCGAGAAAATCATCGAATGAGAGCGTGGAAGGCATTGCTTCACGCATTTGTGTCAGAAAGGCGTCGGGAAAATAAGCCACTTGGTACCACCGGCAAAAAAACAGGTGCGCAGTGTAGCATAAGTGCTCCGGCGCGAGCACGCCGGAGCAAAGGGAGAGGTTATCGTGGCAGGGCGGTTCCCCATTCACGCCACTCTTTCGGTTCGCTTTCCTGCAACAGGAAGTGTTTACCAGCCTGTGCTTTCGGTGCCAGTGGCGTACCCGGCGGGGTTGCAAAGGCGATCCCACCGCGAATGAACTGATTAAAGGTACCGGTCTTCACGACGCCGCCGGTCAGGCCGAAGTCGAGACTGTAGCCGGATGCCAGCCAGAATACAGAGTTGTTACGCACCAGATGCTGATAGCGCTGGCTGATGCGCATAGCGATCATCACGCGATCGGAAAGGGAGCCGAGCGTCAACCCGGTGACGGTCCCCACCTCAATACCTCTGAACAGAACTGGCGTACCGATGTTTAATGAACCCGCTTCCGGTGCTTCCACCACAATACTCAGACCATCGAGGTAACGAGAGTCGGTGATAGTAGCTTCCTGCAGCTCAAAATCACGGCGCGGGTTACCGCGGCCAGGTTCAACGTTGATATACGGCTGTAAGATGGTATCTAAATGCTCCACGCCGGCTGCTGAGATTTGCGGGGTAATCACGGAGAAGCGTGTGCCGCTACGCGCAAAGGTCTGTACGTACTCCGGATACAGTACCGCTTTGGCCTGAACTTCGTTACGGGCAGTGATCAGCTCAAGCGTCTGGATCTGGCCAATATCGATTCCCAGATAGCGAATCGGCATCCCGGCCGCCAGTTTACCGGCATCGAAAGCGTGCAGGGTTATCTGGCCGCCCACCGCACGCGCAGCAGTTTCTGACGCATACAGAATCCGCTTGTCGCCTTTGCGTTGGCTGGCGCTAGCGCCGCTCAGGTTATCGAAGCTTATTGCGCCTTTAATCGCTCGCGACAGGGGAGAAGCCTGAACGGTTAAACCGCTGCCGTTAAGCTGAACCTTGGCGCCGCCCTCGGCCCAGAACACACTGTTACTGGTCAGCAGGTTGCGATATTCCGGCTTGATATGCAGATCGATATCAAACGCATCGGCGCGTGGACGAACGCTAATGACTTCACCGACTTCGAATTTACGATACAACACCACCGAACCGGCCTGCACATCGGGCAGCGTCTCGGCACTCAGGCTGACCGTGGTGGTTGGCAGATCGCTCAGGCTGTTCTCAATCGCTTTTTCCAGGTTGGCATACAGCGGATAGCTTTTTTTCATTTCACCTTTTGTACCAGGCAAAATACGAATGCCGCCGCTGATCCACTCACTGGCGCTGGCACCAAGAAACTCCACGCCATCAAGCCCAACTTTGACATCGACCCGACTGTTGACCACAAACTTACTGTCGCCTTGCACCAGCGCGCGATGCTGCGGTTCGATGGCGACGGTAAACGAAACGCCTTTGCTGGAGAGCGTGCGCTCAATCACCTGACCGACCTGTACGCCGTGAAGAATCAGCGGTTGGCCGGCATCAATCCCGTAACTTTCTGGCGCGGTCAGCGTCAGCGTCATGACGCCCGGATCGTGTAACAATGATTGCTCTGCAGGAATCACCGCAAACTGGTTACGCGGCTCGCCCTCGCCAGGTATCAGTTCGAATGTTTTGCCCGTCAGCAGCGAACTGAGATTCGCATCGATTAATGATAATTTAGGGCTGTGTAATTCAATACGCGTATTGTCGCGCAATAGTGTGACGACGCTGGGATCGACCGTCATCTCGCCGGTGACTTTCCCGCCCGGATTTAAATCCAGTTTGGTCAATTGGCCGACTTCCAATCCTTGATACATCAGCGAAGTTGAGCCTGCTTTCAGTCCGTCGCCGCTGGGTAAGTCGAGCTTAACGATCACGCCGCGCTGGCTGTGCGCGAGATCCTGATACAAACCAAACGTGTCGTCGGCAACGGCGGGTTGCGAATCTTCCGGTGAGTCAAAGGCAATGGCGCCATTTACCAGCGCAGCCAGACTCTCCAGTTTCACTTTGGCGCCGCTGAGGCTGACATCCGCGTCTACCCCTGATACGTTCCAGAAACGACTGCCTTTTTTCACCAGATTGGTAAAGCGACGTTCAATCAGCACGTCGATGGTTACGCCCTGATTATTTGGATTAATGGTGTAGTCATAGACCCGACCTACAGGGATTTTGCGGAAATAAACCAGCGAGCCGCTATTAAGCGAACCGAGGTCGGGGGCCCGCAGGTGCAGCATCAAATCGCCGTTGTTCAGACGGTATTTCGGCTGCGTATCAAGCGCGACGAAATGATCCTCTGGCTCGCCGGTTCCGGGCATCATGCCGATATAGTTGCCGCCAACTAACGCATCCAGGCCGGAAACCCCCGCCAGCGACGCTTTCGGCGTGACCAGCCAGAACTGGGTATCTTTGCGCAGTGCATCTTTCATATTTGATTTGATGCTGACGCGGACTTCAATTTTACGCAGGTCTTTGCTGAGGTTGATGTCCTGCACCGTGCCCACTTCGACGCCCTGATAGCGAACAGGGGTACGGCCAGGCACAATGCCGTCCGCCGACATAAAGTCAATGGTTACGGTATTACCGCGATCTTCATAGCTTCCCCAGATAAGCCATCCTGCAATCATCAATGCGATGAACGGCAGCAGCCAGAACGGGGAGATACGACGTTTTGTTTTAATCTGCGCTTCAGTCTGCGAAGCGGGCGTTTCCTGACTCATGTGCATCCCAAAGTAAGCGGCTGTCCAGCCATTCCACTGCAAGAATAGTCAATATTACCGCTGCGCCGAAATAAAACGCAGCCGGTCCCATAGTAAAAGCAAGTATCTGATCGCGATTAATCAGCGACATGGTTAAAGCGATAACAAAAAGATCCAGCATTGACCAGCGACCAATCCAGGTCACTATGCGCAGCAGTTTGATGCGGGTACGCAATCCTTGCTCACATTTAAAATGAATGCTGATGAGCAACGTAAACATCACAATCACTTTGGTGAATGGCACCAGAATACTGGCAATAAACACGATCGCCGCCACGCCGATATTACTGTTCGCCAGAGACAGTATGCCTGACATGATCGTGTCTTCCTGCCGGGAGCCATTGACATAAATAATCGAGATAGGCAGGAGGTTAGCAGGCAGCAGCAGGACAATCGAGGCCAGCAGAGCAGCCCAACATTTTTGAATACTTTGATTTCTGCGCCAGCGCAACGGTATGTGGCAACGAGGGCAGCGACCGCGGGCGTCCGGATACCCTGTAAAGTGGCAACCAAGGCAAACGCGAAGCTTTTCATCGGGCCGACGAGCAGGCCTTTGTGGGTAAAAACGGTCCCAAAGCTGTTCTACGTTGAGGTGCGATAACGTCAAAATACTGAGGATCACCAGCGCAATAAAAGCAAACAGTCCCACCCCAGGTTGCAAATAAGCATAGTCCTGAACTTTAATTGACGCGACGCCGATACCCACAAGATAGATATCGAGCATCACCCACTCTTTGAGCCTTTCCAGCATCAGTAGCACCGGACGCAGGTTCATCCCGAGAATATTACCAAACCACAGATAAGCGATTGAGGTAACGAGAATAATCGGCGCGCCTGCAACGCAAAATAGCACGAAAGATGCGGTGAGTGGGTCACCCTGGCGGGTCATTTGCCAGATACCCTGCATCACATTGGCGTCAATGCGTACACCGAGCAAAAAAATATGTAACAGCGGCTCTCCCCAGGCGAAGGGCATCAGCAGCAACATGGTGACAGCCATTGCTGCCAGCCGCGTTAAGGACCAGTCGCGTCCGTCACGGATTTTTGCCTGACAGCGTGGGCAGAATGCGCTTTGGTGCGAGCGCATTTTAGGCAAGCTAAATATCAGGTCGCATTCAGGACAACGATGATAATGTGCACGCGGTAGTGCCTCGCCGATAGACCTGATGGCTATTTTTTTAGTTGGCGTTATGCGTGATGTCGTAAGGGCCATGTATCGCGTATCAAAATGTTGAAGTAATGTTATCTTAACTCATGACGGGAATGATCTTGAGCATTAACGCATTTAATGTTTATTTTAGTAGGCTGCAGTTTTAAGTAAGACAACTAAGTGATTACATAATGAACAAATCAGAGCTATACACGGATCTGAACCGTGATTTTCAGGCATTAATGGCAGGTGAAACCAGTTTTCTGGCAACGCTGGCAAATACCAGCGCATTGTTGTACGAGCGTCTTGCACAAGTAAACTGGGCCGGTTTTTACCTGCTTGAGGGCGAGACTCTGGTACTTGGCCCTTTCCAGGGCAAAATTGCCTGTGTGCGGATCCCGGTAGGGCGTGGTGTATGCGGTACCGCGGTGGCGCGCAATCAGGTGCAGCGTATCGAAGACGTGCACGCGTTTGACGGGCACATCGCATGCGATGCCGCCAGCAACGCGGAAATCGTTCTGCCTGTCACCGTTGAAAATCAGATAATCGGCGTGCTGGATATTGATAGCACTGCGTTTGGTCGCTTCACTGAAGAAGACGAACAGGGGCTGCGTACGCTTGTGGCACAGCTTGAAACCGTGCTTGCAACGACGGATTACAAAAAATTCTTTGCGAGCGTCGCAGGATAATCAACGGATAACGTAGCAATTACTGATGACGTCATTATAATGTCGCCTGTTCATGCCTGCGCTTGTTGGCTACGTCCGTTGTAATCAGGAAATTTCATGGAAAATCAACCTAAGTTGAATAGCAGTAAAGAAGTCATCGCGTTTCTGGCCGAACGCTTCCCGCAGTGTTTTAGTGCTGAAGGCGAAGCGCGCCCACTGAAAATTGGCATTTTTCAGGATTTGGTAGAGCGTGTTGAGGGCGAAATGAACCTCAGCAAGACACAGCTCCGTTCTGCCTTACGTCTCTATACTTCAAGCTGGCGCTATCTGTATGGCGTTAAATTGGGCGCAACGCGTGTTGATCTCGACGGCAACCCATGTGGTGAGTTGGATGAGCAACATGTTGAACATGCTCGCAAACAGCTGGAAGAAGCTAAAGCTCGCGTTCAGGCGCAACGTGCAGAGCAACAGGCGAAAAAACGCGAAGCGGCCGCTGCTGCCGGCGAAAAAGAAGACGCACCGCGTCGCGAGCGTAAGCCGCGTCCTGCTCCGCGTCGTAAAGAAGGGGCTGAACGTAAACCTCGCGCTGAAAAACCAGCAGCAAAAGCACCGCGTGCTCCTCGTGAAGAACAGCATACCCCGGTATCTGATATTTCAGTGCTGACGGTAGGGCAGTCCTTGAAGGTGAAAGCAGGTAATAATGCGATGGATGCCACCGTATTAGAAATCACCAAAGATGGCGTCCGTGTACAGCTGAATTCGGGTATGTCTTTGATTGTACGCGCAGAACACCTGGTGTTCTGAAACGGAGGCCAGGCCTGGCATGAACACTTTTTTTAGGCTTACTGCGTTAGCTGGTCTGCTTGCATTAGCAGGCCAGGCACTTGCTGTAGAAGACATCACGCGTGCCGATCAAATCCCCGTTTTAAAGGAAGAAACCCAGCATGCGACGGTGAGTGAACGTGTAACTTCACGTTTTACACGTTCACACTATCGCCAGTTCGATCTGGATCAGGCGTTTTCGGCAAAAATTTTTGACCGCTATCTGAATCTGCTCGACTACAGCCATAACGTGCTGTTGGCGAGCGATATCGAACAGTATGCAAAAAAGAAAACTGTCCTCGGCGATGAACTGCGCACGGGCAAGCTGGATGTCTTTTACGATCTTTATAATCTGGCGCAAAAACGCCGATTTGAACGATATCAGTACGCGCTAAGCGTGCTGGTGCGTCCAATGGATTTTACCGGGACTGACACCTTTAACCTCGACCGGAGCAAAGCTCCGTGGCCGAAGAGCGAAGCAGAGCTCAATGCGCTGTGGGACGGCAAAGTAAAATTTGACGAACTCAGCCTGAAGCTGACCGGTAAAACCGATGCGGAAATTCGCGAAACGCTGACACGTCGCTATAAATTTGCCATTCGCCGCCTGGCGCAGACGAACAGTGAAGATGTGTTCTCACTGGCGATGACGGCTTTTGCTCGTGAAATAGACCCGCATACTAACTATCTTTCTCCGCGCAACACAGAACAGTTTAATACTGAAATGAGCTTGTCTCTGGAAGGTATTGGCGCAGTTCTGCAAATGGATGATGACTACACCGTCATTAACTCCATGGTGGCAGGCGGCCCGGCAGCCAAGAGCAAAGCGATAAGCGTTGGCGACCGTATTGTCGGCGTGGGCCAGACCGGAAAAGGCATGGTCGATGTGATTGGCTGGCGTCTGGATGATGTTGTGGCGCTGATCAAAGGACCTAAAGGCAGTAAAGTTCGCCTCGAAATCCTGCCTGCTGGTAAAGGCACCAAGACGCGCATTGTCACGCTAACGCGTGAACGCATTCGTCTCGAAGACCGCGCTGTTAAAATGTCTGTGAAAACCGTTGGCAAAGAAAAGGTCGGCGTACTGGATATTCCTGGTTTCTATGTTGGTCTGACGGATGACGTAAAAGTTCAGCTGCAGAAACTGGAAAAACAGAATGTCAGCAGCGTGATTATCGATCTGCGTACTAACGGTGGTGGCGCACTGACCGAAGCGGTCTCGCTTTCTGGTCTGTTCATTCCTTCCGGCCCGGTGGTTCAGG
Source organism: Citrobacter sp. S55_ASV_140 (assembly GCF_018919505.1). Taxonomy (NCBI): domain Bacteria; kingdom Pseudomonadati; phylum Pseudomonadota; class Gammaproteobacteria; order Enterobacterales; family Enterobacteriaceae; genus Citrobacter; species Citrobacter sp. S55_ASV_140. The sequence goes on along the minus strand of NZ_JAHLQZ010000045.1, from coordinate 1,363 downwards.
TTCGTGACAATAACGGCAAAGTGCGTGAAGACAGCGATACCGACGGTGTTGTGTATTACAAAGGTCCGCTGGTGGTGTTAGTCGATCGCTTCAGTGCCTCGGCATCGGAAATTTTTGCCGCGGCAATGCAGGATTATGGCCGTGCGCTGATCGTCGGTGAACCGACCTTTGGGAAGGGCACCGTACAGCAGTATCGTTCTCTGAACCGTATTTACGATCAGATGCTGCGTCCGGAATGGCCAGCGCTGGGTTCCGTTCAGTACACGATCCAGAAATTCTACCGTGTAAATGGTGGCAGTACACAGCGTAAGGGCGTTACGCCGGATATCATCATGCCGACAGGTAATGAAGAAACTGAAACCGGTGAGAAGTTTGAAGATAACGCGCTGCCGTGGGATAGCATTGACGCGGCAACCTATACAAAGTCTGATAACCTGACGCCATTTGGACCTGAATTGCTAAAAGAGCACAATGCACGTATTGCGAACGATCCTGAGTTCCAGTACATCATGAAGGACATTGCGCGATTTAATGCGATGAAGGATAAGCGCAGCATTGCTTCTCTGAATTACGCTCAGCGTGAGAAAGAGAATAACGAAGATGATGCACTGCGTCTGGCGCGCATCAACGACCGGTTCAAGCGTGAAGGCAAACCGTTGTTGAAGAAACTGGACGATCTGCCGAAAGATTACCAGGAGCCGGATCCGTATCTGGATGAAACGGTAAAAATCGCGCTCGACCTGGCGCATCTTGAAAAAGAGAAGCCAGCGGAACAGCCCGCAACCAGTCAATAACCTCCAACAGGCACAAGAAATTGTGCCTGTTTTTTTAACAACCGCATGAAGACGTCAGTCTGATACGATAAAATGTAAAGTTGTGTCTTTCTGGTGACTTAGCACCTATGGATGCTTGAAAATAGCCATAAGACCCATACGATATGGGTAATCGCATAGTGCGTTTTGTTAAATTGAGGTTAAAAGAAAATTATGATGCGAATCGCGCTCTTCCTGCTGACGAACCTGGCTGTGATGGTCGTTTTCGGGCTGGTATTGAGCCTGACAGGGATTCAGTCAAGCAGCGTTCAAGGCTTGTTGATCATGGCACTGCTGTTTGGTTTTGGTGGTTCCTTCATTTCGCTGCTGATGTCCAAATGGATGGCGTTAAAGTCCGTTGGCGGGGAAGTGATCGAACAGCCCCGTAATGAAAGAGAACGCTGGCTGATGAATACGGTAGCGAATCAGGCCCGTCAGGCGGGTATCGCTATGCCGCAGGTTGCAATCTACCATGCGCCAGATATTAACGCGTTTGCTACCGGTGCGCGCCGGGATGCTTCGCTGGTGGCTGTGAGTACTGGCCTGTTGCA